>JAQTPJ010000112.1 GCA_028712915.1 Candidatus Omnitrophota bacterium | reverse complement strand
ATAGTTTATAGCACTAAGATTGTATCTGAATGAGTAGCATTATTAAAAGGTCAAATGAAGACACAACTTACGGAATAAAGTGACGCCTGTCTGCCGACAGGCAGGTAAGTTGTTTGTCTGAATTTGACCCAGCACCTTTTTAGTATTAAATGATTTTAACGATCAATTCTTTTAAGTCTTTGAATATGTAAAAGGTGCTGGGTTTAATTCGCACTTATAACTTATGTTGTCTTTCGACTCCATAAGTTATGTGCTCATTAAAGGAGGTTAAAATGGGCAAGAGAAAAAGAAGAGGAAAGTTGAACTGGCGCTCAAAAAAGGCTAACCACGGCACAAAGCCAAATCTGGGTTAAGGTTTAGAACAATTTGTATTTAGGATAATCATCCCAAATAGATGAGAAATAAATATCTCTTTTTATTTGTATTGTTGGTTTTATGTGTTTCGTTGTTTGATGCAGCCCCAGCCGCAGCCGAAAGCAGGGCAATAGATATAAAATTATTTCATTCCCCGCACTGCAAGGCCTGCATACGCGTAAAACAGGAATACCTGCCTGTAATTATTTCCAAATACAAGGGTAAAATAAGCATAGAGTATTTTGACGTTACCGAACCCGAGAGCCTTAAGATATATGCGGCTTTAGAGAAGGCATTGGGCAGGGATTTAAAAATCCCCCTGGCTTTGATAGGCGCAAATGTCTTAATTGGCGCTGACGATATTGTTTCTAATTTAGAGCCTCTTATAGAAAAGTATATTTTAACCGGCCCTCCCGCAGCTATAAAATTCGATTTTGGAAAAACGGATTTATTGCAGAAATTCCGCAAATTTTCCTATCTTGCCATAATCGCCTCCGGATTAATCGACGGCATAAATCCCTGCGCCTTTACCGTGCTTATATTCTTCATTTCTTTCTTGACCTTGATGGGGTATAAGTACAGGGCTTTATTGGCTATCGGCCTCACGTTTATTCTGGCTGTATTTTTGACGTATCTGGCCATAGGGCTGGGTTTATTCAGGGGGCTGTATGAATTAGGGCAGTTTTACTCAATACTTAAAGTTTTGTATTATTTGACCGCGGTCATTTGCTTAATCTTGGCCTATTTAAACCTGCGCGATTACATTCAATACAAAAGGACAAACAGCGCGGATTCATTCAAAGTAAAGCTGCCTAAGGCGGTCAGGCAGAAAATCAATTCCCTTATTTCTATGTTTTACCGGCCTGGATTTGGAAGTGCTCCGAAATCCAAAGCCGCTTTAATAGTCGGCACTTTCGTAGTGGGTTTTTTGGTTTCCCTGTTGGAAGCCGTTTGCACGGGGCAGGTTTATCTTCCGGTAATAGTGTTTATTTTGAAAGAACCGGCTTTAAGGATAAGGGCGATAACATACCTTTTGATTTATAACCTTATGTTTATAGCGCCGCTTTTGATAATACTTTGTGTGGGTGTTTTTGGCATGAATTCGAAAAAATTAGAGGAGTTTTTCAGGAAGAGGGTAGCTCTGGTAAAATTACTTATGTTTGTCCTGTTCCTCGGCCTGGCAGTGTTTTTGCTGGGAGGAATATAATATTGCGAGCAGGTAATGAAATATAGAAATGTTAAACCCTAAACTCAAAACACTAAACTCTAAATAAACACAAAATCTAAAATTCAAAATCCAAAACAGCAGTTTTGAGTTTGGAGAATTTGGGTTTGGGATTTGTTTAGGATTTAGGGTTTAGGATTTAGAGTTTTTCTGGCGATTAATATCTCTTTAATTAGCTGATTGAAATAATATGAAAAAAACATTATATTTTCTAGTATGCATCTTCCTCCTTGCCGGCAGCGCATATGCTATGTCTGTTAAGGATAAGGACGAAAAAGAAGGCATAATTAATTTAGACAGCGCTACTTTGAAATACGATTTTGGCAGCGTTGATAAGGATAAGGTTGTAAAAAAAACTATAAAAATACGCAATAAATTAGACGAAGAAATAGAGATTAAGGGAATAGGTTCGACCTGCGAGTGCACTTCTATTAATGTCAAGGAGCAGAAGGTAAAAAGGAATGGTATCTTTGAGGCGGAGATAACTTTTGACAGCTCCGGCTTGAGCGATAACCAGTATCTGGAGGAAGTGGTTTATATCCTAACCGCCAGCGCGCAATACGAATTAATACGCGTCGTGGTTTTAGTGAAAATAGGAAACTCCGCTTAGCGGATAACCTGTACCATCTTAAATATAATACTGAAATTATTTTGATTTTTTTAGCTAAAATGTTAAAATACTCACTTGATTTTCTATTAAAATAAAACTGGTTAACTATGGAGGTTGTAATGTTTGATCCGCTTTTGCTTGCGCCGGTAGGTTCGATTTTGGCTTTGGGATTTGCCTTGTATCTGGCATTATCCATATTAAGGAAAGACGAAGGCAGCGAAAAAATGAAAGAGATTGCCCAGGCAGTAAGGGTGGGCGCCATGGCATATCTAAAGAGGCAGTATTTAGGTGTTATTGCCTTTTTTGTAGTCGTATTTTTTATTTTATTGATAATGGCGCTGAAAGGTTATTTAGTCATATTTGTGCCCTTTGCGTTTTTGACAGGAGGTTTCTTCTCGGGGTTGTCCGGGTTTATCGGAATGACCATTGCGACCCAGTCTTCCAGCCGCACGGCTGCCGCGGCAATGAAGAGTTTAAATTCGGCGCTGCGCGTGGCATTTTCCAGCGGCGCGGTAATGGGTTTGGTCGTCGTAGGATTAGGGCTTTTGGATTTAAGTATCTGGTATTATTTTCTTGACTGGTATTATTCCGGGCACCCTACGCCGTTAGGCATTGATAAAATCGCCGCGATAACTTCTACTATGCTTTGTTTCGGCATGGGCGCGAGTTCCCAGGCGTTGTTCGCCAGGGTGGGCGGCGGAATTTTTACCAAGGCCGCGGACGTGGGAGCGGATTTGGTAGGCAAGGTAGAAGCGGGAATTCCCGAGGACGACCCGCGCAACCCAGCCGTTATCGCGGATAACGTGGGAGATAATGTGGGCGACGTCGCCGGCATGGGTGCTGATCTGTATGAATCATACGTCGGCTCGATTGTTGCCACTGCAGCGCTGGGCGTAGCTGCGGGATTGGGTTTGGCTGGCGTTACGGTCCCGATGGTAATGGCAGCGGTAGGAGTTATTTCTTCAATCATCGGCACGTTCTTTGTGCAGAGCAGGGAAGACGCGTCGCAAAATATATTGTTAGCCGCTTTAAGAAAAGGCGTATTCACCAGCGCTTTGTTGGTAGCTGTAATTTCTTTCTTTCTGATAAAGTCTATTTTAGGGGTTGAGCATTTAGGTATTTACTGGTCGGTGCTTGTGGGATTAATCGCCGGAGTTTTAATCGGATTATCCACGGAGTTTTATACTTCCAGCGGTTTCAAGCCTACGCGTTTTATCGCAGAGCAGTCTTTGACAGGCCCGGCAACAGTTATCATCGCGGGAATGGCTGTGGGCATGATGTCTACGGCAATACCTGTGATTATTGTGGGCGCCGCAATACTCGGCAGTTATTTTCTTGCAGGCGGCGCAGCCAACCCGGGAATTGGGCTCTACGGCGTATCCATAGCCGCGGTAGGCATGCTTTCTACTTTGGGAATAACTTTGGCAACCGACGCTTACGGCCCGGTTGCGGACAATGCCGGAGGAAACGCGGAGATGTCACATTTGCCTCCGGAAGTGAGAAAGAGGACAGACGCTTTGGATTCCTTAGGAAACACCACAGCTGCCACGGGAAAAGGTTTTGCAATCGGCTCTGCAGCTTTGACAGCTTTGGCTTTAATAGCGGCATACAAAGAGCAGGTTGCCATGTATGGCAAAGATATGGCATTGAGTTTAATGTCGCCGAACGTATTGGTAGGATTGTTCATCGGAGCGATGCTTCCGTTTTTCTTCTGCTCTATGACCATGCGCGCGGTAGGCAGGGCCGCTGGAAAAATAGTTATGGAAGTGCGTAGGCAATTCAAAGAAATTATCGGCCTCATGGAAGGCAAGGCAAAGCCTGATTATGTTAAGTGTGTGACTATTGCCACTGCCGCGGCGCAGAAAGAAATGATTATGCC
>JAQTPJ010000111.1 GCA_028712915.1 Candidatus Omnitrophota bacterium | reverse complement strand
ACATCTTGCGTAGATAAAATAAAAGATACGGACTTCGTAAGCCTGGAAGTGAGCTCTTTTCAGCTGGAGACTATAAAAGAATTCAGGCCGAAGGTAAGCGTGATTTTGAATTTTACCCCTGACCATTTGGATAGGTATAAGGATTTAGGCGAATACATGGAAGCAAAAAGACGTATTTTCCTTAACCAGAAAAAAGAAGATTTTTTAATTCTAAATTACAATGATAAAAATTTAAGGTCGTTAGCCGCAGAGGCAAAGGCTAGAGTTATATTTTTCGGAGAAGGTAAAGGCGAAGATAAAAAGAGTAGGTTTAATCCCAACCAACAGGCTGTTTTAAAAGTCACCGAGGCATTAAAAATAAACAGGGATGTCTGCCTTAAGGTTTTTGATGAATTCAAGGGCATAGAACATCGCATGGAATGGGTAGCTGCTATAGACGGAGTAGATTTTGTCAATGACTCCAAAGGCACGAATGTGGAGTCGACAATGTGGGGGCTGGAGAATTCCACAAAGCCGCTTATATTAATCGCAGGCGGCAGGGATAAGGGCAGCGATTTTTCTTCTATAAGCGGCCTTGTCGCCAAAAAAGTTAAATATTTAGTTTTATTCGGCGAGGCAAAAGATAAGATAAGAAAAGCGCTTAGCGGCGTGGTTAAAACTAGCGAGGCAAAAGATATATACGAAGCTGTTGATATGGCCTTTAGCAAAGCAGGAAAAGGAGATTGTGTTTTATTGTCTCCTATGTGTGCCAGCTTCGATATGTTTTCTAATTACGAAGAGCGCGGCCGTATATTTAAAGATATAGTTAAAAAGATGTCTTCTTCTTGTAAATTAAAAAGTTAATTTATTCTGAACCACTTTAATAAATTTAAATGCGACGTACACGTATCTATATTATATTAATTTTGACCACACTTTTAGGCATCGGAGTGGTTATGGTTTATAGTTCAAGTTCCATTTATGCCTGGAATAACATGAAGGACAGCGCATTTTTCCTAAAGAAACATCTTATTTATTTATTATTTGGGTTTGTGCTTATGTTTGCCGCTATGGCCATAGACCATGATACGCTTAAGAAAATAGCCAAGCCGCTTTTTCTAATTTCGTTATTTTTATTATTCTTGAGCCTAGTGCCGGGATTAAGCAGGGAGGTGTCAGGCGCAAAGAGATGGATAAAGATAGGGGGATTGGGTTTTCAGCCTTCAGAGTTGATAAAATTAACTTTCATAATATATCTGGCTGATTTTATTTCCCGCCGCAAAGATGTTATTAATAATGTTTATTACGGCATATTGCCTTCTTTAATCGTATTGGGAGTGCCGATATTGTTAATACTTCTCCAGCCGGATTTGGGTACTGCTATATCTTTGGTGGGCATAGCTTTTATTATGTGGTTTTGCGCAGGGATGAGTTACAATTATTTTCTTTTAGCCGGATTAATGTCTTTGCCAGCCTTATATTTTTTGATTTTTCGTGTGGCTTACCGCAGGGCAAGAATACTTTCATTTTTAAATCCCTGGGCAGACCCCAAAGGGGCAGGGTTTCAGATTATCCAGTCGCAGATAGCCTTGGGTTCTGGCGGTTTATTTGGACAGGGGTTGGGACAAGGCAAACAAAAGTTATTTTATCTTCCCGCAGCCCATACCGATTTTATATTTTCTGTTATCGCGGAAGAAATGGGTATTATAGGAGCGGCGGTAGTTGTTTTGTTGTTTATTCTGTTAATTTGGCAGATGATTAAGATTGTGCGTTATAGCAACGATGATTTCTTTAGATTCTTATCCATAGGAATAGTATCTTTAATTTCCATACAGGTTGTGGTCAATATAGGCGTCTCCACAGGGATGTTTCCCACTAAGGGTTTGCCTTTGCCTTTTATCAGCTATGGCGGTTCTTCTTTGGTATTTGATATGGCGGCAATGGGTTTACTGCTTAATGCCTCCAGGAAAAAGGAAGTATTCTTATGAAAATATTTGTGGTTGCCAGCCATAGCGGAGGTCACATACTGCCTGCGGTAGCTTTTTGCCAGGGCTTGAAAGATAAAGATGAAAGCGTCAGTATAAAATTTATTACTACCGACGGCAGGGTAGAGAGGGAAATAATAAAGGATAAGTTTGATACCGTATTTTTAAAGAAAAAACGGATCAGCCTGTTGACCGCCTATAATTTATTGGGTTTATTTTTTCAGGCAAGGTCACTAATCAAAAAGTTCAAGCCGGATTTTATCGCCGGGTTTGGCGGATACCTGAGCGTGCCTTTTATAATGTGTGCAAATTTTCTCGGGATACCCAATTTTATACATGAACAAAATGTCAGGCTGGGCCTGGCAAACCGTTTATTATCGGGGTTTGCCGATAAAATCATTTTTAGTTTTCCCAATACGCGAATTAGTGATAGAATTAAAAATAAATCCTTGTTTTTAGGGCTTCCCTTAAGGAAGGAATTGAAAAGGATAGGCAGGCAGGAAGCAAGACGGTATTTCGGACTGGATGAAAAATGTTTTACGATTTTAGTAATAGGCGGCAGCCAAGGTTCATATAAAATCAATACGCAGATACTTGAGTTTTTAAAAGATAAAGGAGTTTGCGGCATCCAGACAATACATCTTGCCGGCTATTTTAAATACGAGCATTTCGAGCGGGAATACGGCAATTTAAATGTTAGGCACAAACTTTTTGCGTTCTTGGACCGTATGGACTGTGCTTTTAGCGCGGCGGATTTAGTTATCTCACGCGCCGGCGCCAATACCATCGCGGAACTTGTAGCTATGCAGGCACCGGCAATACTGGTTCCTTATCCATATGCAAAGCTTCACCAGTTGGATAATGCGCGCTTCCTCGTTGATAGAGGGGCAGCTGTGTTGATAGAGGACAAATTATTGGATAAGCGTATTCTAAAAGAGTTAATTATTAATTTTAAAGACAACCCGGATAAATTAGAAAGAATGTCGCAAGCATTAAGTTCGATTAAATTGTCTGATGCCAGAAATAAAATGGCAGAATTGACATGGGGGATGGCCAATGCGAATAATTAAAGCAGTTTTATTGATTATAGTCATTAACCTGGTTTTTTGTCTGAATTCGTATTCCGCGAAAGATGATTTTATAGAAAAGAAAAGCACCCACTTTATAGCTTATTATCAAAACGGGGTTGATACTGATTTTATACAGGATATTATTGACAGCGCGGAGAGTTATTATAATGATATAGCCAATAAATTAGGTTATCACCGTTATAATTTCTGGCTTTGGGATGACCGCGCAAAGATTTATATATTTCCAGATAAGGAATCTTATCAGAAAGAAACGGGGCAGCCTGAGTGGTCTGGAGGCTGCGCGCTTTATCAAGAGAAGAAGCTATGGACATACCCACATGCTGCGGGTTTTTTTGATTCCATACTGCCGCACGAATTAGGCCATATAATATTCAGGGAATTCGTGGGTTTTAACAGTGATGTTCCGCTTTGGTTTGAAGAGGGTGTGGCCAGCTATCAGGAAAGATCCAAACGTTATGCCTCCAAGATAATGGTGAAAGAATTTATGTCCAAAGGTAAGTTATTTACTATGGAGGAGCTTGAGAGCGTAAAAGGCGCTAGCGACATTGCCGATAGCGTGACAGCGGAATTATTTTATGCCCAGGCAGTAAGCATTGTCTATTTTCTTATCA
This sequence comes from Candidatus Omnitrophota bacterium, assembly GCA_028712915.1. GTDB lineage: Bacteria > Omnitrophota > Gorgyraeia > Velamenicoccales > JABMQK01 > JAQTPJ01. The sequence continues at coordinate 406 of JAQTPJ010000111.1, read as the reverse complement.
ATAAATTTGACAACTACAGATTTTCGGTGTTTTGCAGGAATTTAAAGGAAGGCATGGATTTTGACAAGGCTTTAGATAAGGCATATTTTAGTATCAGGGATAGGCAGGATTTATACAAACAGTGGACGAGATATATAAGTGAGTAAGAACATACATTTTATCGGCATCGGCGGAATCGGAATGAGCGGTATTGCCCAGCTTTGTTTAAAGAAAGGTTATACGGTATCAGGTTCAGACATCAATGAATCAGACAATACGCGTAATTTAGTTAATTTGGGCGCCAGGATATATGTAGGCCACAGCGGCGAAAATGTGACGAATAAAGATTTAGTCGTTTACTCCTCGGCAATTACGCCTGCCAACTGCGAATTTCAGGAAGCATTAAAACACAATATCCCGATTGTCA
>JAQTPJ010000110.1 GCA_028712915.1 Candidatus Omnitrophota bacterium | reverse complement strand
ATACGGTAAAGATTAATCTTAAAAAAGGAATAGGTTTTGATGTTGCGTCTAACCCGGAGTTTTTGCGGGAAGGAACGGCGATTAATGATTTCTTGAATCCTGATAGGATTGTTATTGGCGCAAACTACAAGAAAGTCAAGAATTTGTTGTTGGATTTATATAAACCTATAAAGGCGCCGAAAATTTTGACCGATATAAAATCAGCGGAACTTATCAAACATGCCTCGAATTCTTTTTTGGCTACGAAAATTTCTTATATAAACGCGGTCTCAAAAATATGCGAGCTTTCAGGGGCGGATATCCTGAAAGTGTCGGAGGGGATGGGCTTAGACAGAAGGATTGGCAGGACGTTTTTGGATGCTGGGTTGGGATTCGGCGGTTTTTGCCTTCCCAAGGATTTAGAAGCTTTTATTAAGATTTCCGAGAAGTTAGGCTATGATTTTAAAATGTTAAAGATTGTCCGCGCTATAAATGAAACCCAGGTTATTGATTTTGTAAGAAAGATCAAGACTTCGTTATGGAATATCAAGTCAAAGTGCGTAGGTATATTAGGGCTTTCTTTTAAGCCTAATACAGATGATTTGCGTTTTGCGCCCGCATTAAAGGTTATAGAAAAATTACAGGAAGAGGACGCAAAGATACGCGTATTTGACCCCCAGGGTATGCCCAAGGCAAAGAATATCCTGAAAAATGTCTATTTCGCCAGAGATTCTTATGACGCCGCTAAAGGATGCGATTGCCTTTTGATTGTGACGGAGTGGAATGAGTTCAAGGAATTGGATTTTGCCCGCCTTAAAAAAGTCATGAGGCAGCCATTGATAATCGATGGCCGTAATTTATATGACAAAGACAAGCTCGCCAAATTAGGATTTACTTATATAGGTATAGGAAGATAAGATGCCCTCTCACAAAGAATTGTTGGTAAATAAAATCAACAAAAAGAAAGCCAGGATTGCGGTAATCGGCTTGGGCTATGTAGGTCTGCCGTTGGCGGTTGAATTTGCTAAAACTGGTTTCTCGGTCTTTGGTATTGATATCAACAAAGAAAAGATAGATATGCTTAAAAAAGGCGTTTCGTATGTCCAGGATATTCCGAGTTCGACGCTAAAAGGCGTTATAAAGAACAGATTTTTGCAGGTTAGCCAGGATTATAAGAATTTAACCGATGTGGATATCATTATTGTTAGCGTACCTACGCCTTTGACAAAGACGCGCGAGCCCGATATTTCCTATATAATAGACGCGAGTAAAAAAATTAAGGATAATTTCAGGAAAGGCCAGTTGGTTATTTTAGAAAGCACGACTTATCCCGGGACCACCTCGGAGATTCTGTTGCCGTTATTTTCAAAGAAAGGCTTAAAAGCCGGAGAGGATTTCTTTTTGGCGTTTTCTCCGGAGAGGGTAGACCCGGGTAATAAAAAATTTCGCACCTCGAATATCCCCAAGATAGTGGGGGGCATAACGAAAAATTGCACTTACCTGGCAAAATTGACTTACGGCAAGATTATCGGAAATGTCATCGGCGTTTCGAATTCAACAGTGGCTGAGACAGCGAAATTGCTGGAGAATACTTTTAGGGCGGTTAACATAGCTTTAATTAATGAATTTGCCCTTATGTGTGACAGGTTAAAAATAAATGTATGGGAGGTTATCGAGGCTGCCAAGACAAAGCCGTTTGGTTTTATGCCGTTTTATCCCGGCCCGGGGCTGGGCGGGCATTGCCTGCCGATAGATCCTTTATATTTAACCTGGAAGTCGCGCATGCATGGTTTTGAGCCGCGCCTGATAGAGCTGGCGAGCCAGATTAATTCTTGTATGCCTACCTATGTGGCAAATAAAGTTATCGGGATGCTTAATGCCAAGAAGAAGCGCCCTATTAAAGGGGCGAATATTTTGGTGGTAGGCGTAAGTTATAAAAAGGATGTTTCCGACGTCAGGGAGTCTCCTGCCATAGAAATCATCGATATGCTTTTAAGCAAGCAGGCGAAAGTTTCTTATCACGACCCCTATGTACTTTCTTTGTCATTAGAGAGAAAATGCCTGCGTTCGGTGAAATTGACCAAACAGAATATTTCCAGGAATGACTGCGTTATAATTGTTACAGACCATACTAAGATTGATTACGATTTTCTCCTGGAGAATGCGCGGCTGATTTTTGATACGCGCAACGTATATGATAATTTGAGTAACCCAAAGATTTTCAAGGTGTAAAAGATGGGCAAAAGAAAACGCAAAGTGACATTAATTACAGGCGGGGCTGGATTTATAGGGTCGCATTTATGCGATTTGCTAGTCAAGAAAGGCCATAAAGTAATATGCCTGGATAATTTTGTTACCGGGAAAAAAGAGAACATAAAACATCTTTTAGCCAATCCCTTATTTGAATTTAAGAAAATAAATGTAAGCAGGGGATTTAATATCAAAGGCAATATAGATTTTATTTTGCATTTCGCTTCTCCCGCGAGCCCCGTCGATTATCTTAAAAACCCCATAGAGACATTAAAGGTTGGCTCATTCGGGACATATAATTGCCTTAATCTAGCATTGGTAAAAAAGGCGAAGTTTTTGCTTGCTTCCACGTCTGAAATTTATGGAGATCCGTTGCAGCATCCGCAGAAGGAAAGCTATTGGGGCAATGTCAATTCAATCGGGCCAAGGTCGGTCTACGATGAGGCAAAGCGTTTTGCCGAAGCGATTACGATGTCATACCTCCGGGAACACAAAGTAGATACCAAGATTGTCCGCATATTCAATACATATGGCCCTCGCATGCAAAGTGATGACGGAAGGGCAGTTCCCAGTTTCATTATGCAGGCATTAAGAAATAAACCCGTGACAATTCAGGGCGATGGTTCGCAAACGCGTTCCTTCTGTTACGTTTCTGACCTGATAGAAGGTATTTTCAGGTTAATGAATTCCAATATAAATGAGCCTGTAAACTTAGGAAATCCTGTAGAGGTCAGTATAAATAAGCTGGCGAAGATTATTATCGGATTGGCTAACAGCGACTCCGCGATGAGATACTTGCCTTTACCGCAAGACGACCCTGCAAGGAGAAAGCCCGATATAAGCAGGGCAAGAAAATATCTTAATTGGCAGCCCGAGGTCGATTTAAAAGATGGGCTTATCGCTACAATAGGCTGGTTTAAACAGGAAACCCTCCGTTACTAAAACCTACCCTTTGGTCCTATGTAAACCTGACTTTTAAAAAATGCTTAAAATTATTATTTATGAGTATTTATGATTTTTTTATGGATGCCCATTAAAGCTAAAAAAACCTTGACAAGTATCTTTTTCATCATATAATAATGGCTTTACCGTTGCCCTCGTAGCTCAGCAGGCAGAGCACGTCCTTGGTAAGGACGGGGTCACCGGTTCGATTCCGGTCGGGGGCTTAATCCTCGACGACAAAACAATGAGAGAACATATACTTCTTGAATGCACGGTTTGCAAAAATAGGCTATATACTTCTACTAAGAATAAGAAGAAGCAGCAGGGCCGGTTAGAATTGAAAAAATTTTGCCGTTATTGTAGAAAACACGTTGTCCATAAAGAAGTTAAATAGAGTTTTTAGGAGCGTCGGTTAATGGTAAACCAACGGTCTCCAAAACCGTTACTGCGGGTTCGATTCCTGCCGCTCCTGCTTACGGTAATAATTTTTTTATAGATTAGAAAAGATGGCCATAGCAGATAAGTTTAAAAAAATCCCGCTTTTTTTTAAAGAGGTGAAACAGGAACTGAAAAAAGTTTCCTGGTCCTCAAAAGAAGAATTGCTCGGAGCTACTTGGGTTGTTATTGCCACAACGTTTTTCTTGGCTGTTTATATCGGAACAATTGATTTCGGGCTTTCCAAATTCTTAACAACATTTTTAAGATGATTACCTTTTTTGACAACTATATTTCTAAGTTTAATTCTTATGCTCGTTACGTTTTTCTTCGCTCGCGCATGAGTGGTTCTAGGGAGGATTGCTAGAGTGAAGAAGTGGTATGTTGTACATACTCAGACGGGCTCTGAAGATAAAGCTAAGATAGCTTTAGATTCCAAAATTGCTAGTAGCGAGATAAAGGAGTATTTCTCCCAGGTAGTTATACCCAAAG
>JAQTPJ010000109.1 GCA_028712915.1 Candidatus Omnitrophota bacterium | reverse complement strand
TCTGTATTTTAACCGGCCATGGGCTTAAAGATCCTGACCGCGCGATAAAATCAATCAAAAATCCAAAAACAGTCAAGGCAGACACAAAAGCAATCTTAAAAGAGATAGGTTATTAAAAGACGACTTTTGTTTTGAAATTTAGATATGGGAATTAAGGGAAAGAAGGTTCTTGTCACTGCCGGCCCGACGTGGGTTGCTATAGATAAAGTAAGGGTAATTTCCAATATAGCCAGCGCCAAGACAGGCATAATTTTAGCAAAGAAGATGGCAGCCCTCGGCGCAAAAGTAACTTTGCTTCTGGGGCCGATTGGCGAAGCAAGGCTTGATAAGAGAGTAAATGAAAAGCGTTACAGTTTTTTTGATGAATTGGACAGCCTGCTCAAGAGAGAACTTTCGCTAAAGACTTATGACGCGGTAATACATTCGGCTGCCGTTTCTGATTACAGGCCTAAAAATATATTTTGCGGCAAGGTAAAATCAGGAAAAGATAATTTAAATCTTTTTTTAAAACCGACATCCAAGATAGTAGATAAGCTGAAAAAATATTCTCCCGGAATTTTCCTTGTAATGTTTAAACTGGAATTCGGCGCTCTTGGCGATAAGCTGATAAACAGCGCAAGGCGCGCAATGCAAAGAGCCGCAGCTGATTTATGCGTGGTCAATACATTCTCAGAAGGTAAATACAAGGCATTGATTATTAACAAGAATAAAGTCTTGGATAAGGTATACTCTAAGGAAAAGTTGGCAGGAAAGCTTTTGAAAATAATTTCCCTTTAGGCTGGTTTACCCCACGCTCACGCGTGGGGAATATTCGAAAATTCCCCATACGTGAGTATGGGGTGTAAGGCAATAAGAATATGAAATACGTAATTTTAGTACCGGATGGAATGGCGGATTACCCTCAGGAGTCGTTGGATAACAAGACTCCGCTTGAGGCAGCCAATACTCCCAATATGGATTCGTTGGTAAGAGAGGGAGTCCTGGGGCAGGTAAGTACCATTCCTCAGGGCATGACGCCTGCTTCTGACGTGGCTAATATGTCCATATTAGGTTATGACCCCGCGAAGTATTATTCGGGGAGAGGCCCGCTTGAAGCAGCCAATTTAGGCGTTAACTTAGCCGATGATGATGTTGCCTTCCGCTGCAATTTAATTACTTATGGCGATGATGTAATGGTGGATTACAGCGCAGGGCATATTTCCAATAAAGAAGCTGAAGCTTTAATTGAATTCCTGGGTAGGAAATTAAAAAACAGCGATTATAAATTTTATTCCGGCGTGAGCTACCGCCACCTATTTGTCGTAAAAGATAAAGGGCGTTCTTTGGATAGAGTAAAATGCGTCCCGCCGCACGATATACTTAATCAAAAGATAAGCAAAAATTTACCCAGAGGAAAGAATGCCGATGCGCTTGTTGATTTAATGGAAGAATCCCGGGCAATATTGTCGGCGCACGAAATCAATAAAGTAAGGATTGACTTAGGGGAAAATCCCGCGAATATGATCTGGCTTTGGGGCCAGGGTAAAAAGCCGAACATGCCTACGTATTTAGAGCGTTTCCACAAGACAGGCGCGGTTATTTCCGCAGTGGATTTAATAAAAGGGCTGGGGAGGATTTTGGGGTTAGATGCGGTGAATGTCCCCGGCGCCACAGGATATTATGATACGGATTACCAGGCAAAGGCGGATTACGCCATAAGGGCGTTACGCAATAAGGATTTTGTCTATGTCCATGTCGAAGCGCCGGATGAAGCCGGCCATAACGGCGAGACCCGCGAGAAAATTATCGCTATCGAGAGATTCGATAATCATATAGTGGGCAGTTTCTTGAAACATTTTCAGCAGACGAAGGAAGAGCATAGGATATTGGTTCTCCCGGATCATGCTACTCCGGTATCGGTGCGCACGCACGTAAGCGATCCTGTTTGTTTTTGCCTGGCAGGCAAAGGGGTTATCCCTAACGGTTTCCAGCAGATGAGCGAGCAGGTTGCCAAAGAAAGCAAAGTTAATTTTTCCAGCGGCGTGGAATTGATAGAAGATTTCTTTAAGCAATGACAATATGAATTCACTTTTTATTATTATTGTAAGTATTGCCGCGTTTTCCTGGGCCTATAAAGTTTACGCCAGAAAACTAGAACGCATTTTTCAGGTAAACCCTTTGGATGCGGTTCCCAGCAAGACCAAATATGACGGCGTGGATTATGTCCCGGCAAAAAACTGGCTGGTTTTATTCGGGCATCATTTTGCCTCTATCGCCGGGGCAGGGCCGATAGTCGGCCCGGTTATCGCCTGTTGTATCTGGGGTTGGGGGCCGGCGCTGATTTTAGTTATCTTTGGTTCAATATTTCTTGGAGCGGTGCATGATTTCGGCGCCTTGGTTATTTCTGTCAAGGAAGGCGGCAAGTCCATCAGCAGTGTTGCCTTGACGGTAATTTCAAAACGCGCCTACATTATGTTTGCTCTCTTTGTCTGGTTGACATTAATCCTTGTAATAGCGGTGTTTGTTTATTTGTGCGCGGATACATTTGTAAAGGAACCCAGGATAGTCCTGCCCTCAATAGGCATTATACCCCTTGCTATTTTAGTCGGGTTCCTGTTATATAATCTTAAGGTAAATCAGGTATTGGCAACACTGATAGGTATTTTAGGGCTTGTTGTGTTAATCATATTGGGCCAATTTTTTCTCATTACGGCGGTTTCTTTTTCCGGATGGGTAATAATATTATTGATTTATTGCTTTTTGGCCTCAATCTTGCCAGTTAATATTTTGCTTCAGCCGCGGGATTATCTATGTAGTTTTCTTTTAATCTTCGGCCTGGTTGTAGGTTTATTGGGTTTATTTATTTCGCATCCCGTGATACAGTCGCCGGCATTTATAAGTTTTAATTCCAGCGAGGGGAATTTATGGCCTATGCTTTTTGTAATCATCGCCTGCGGAGCGATTTCCGGTTTTCATTCTTTGATTTCCTCGGGAACGACATCCAAACAGATAGCCAACGAAAGGGACGCCAGAAAAATCGGCTACGGCGCAATGATTATAGAGGCGGTGGTGGCGGTAATGGCTATTTTAGTTGTGGCCGGCGGGCTAGGAAAGGCCTGCCTTGTAGATAAATCCGGCCCCGTGGTAATATTTTCAAAAGGCTACAACGTAGTTACTAAGAATATTTTATTCGGATATGGCGGAGTCTTCGCTATTTTATTGCTCAATGCTTTTATTCTTACGTCATTGGATACTGCCACGCGCATAACGCGATATCTTATGGAAGAATTGTTTAAGATTAAACACCGTTATATTTCTGCTTTTATGGCCGTGGCGCTGGGCGGTTGGCTTGCCCTGGCCAAAGACAGTTTAAACGAACCGATGTGGAAGAGGCTCTGGCCGGCGTTCGGAGCTTCCAATCAATTGGTGGCTGCCCTGGCATTATTTGTAATAAGCTGCTGGTTGCTCTCCAGGAATAAATCAGCCAAGGTTACGCTTTATCCGGCTATCTTTATGTTAGTAACTACGGTAGCGGCGCTTGTTTATCAGGTAGTCACAAATTTTAAGAACGGCCATTATTCTTTGTTTGCTATTTCATTGATTTTAATCGTATTAGCTTTTATAATGACAATAGACGTAATCAAAGTTTTCAAGAAGAAGAGAATAAGCAGTAAATAATTTAAGGAGCATAAGAGATATGAGTTTAATTGTCCAGAAATACGGCGGCAGTTCCGTATCCAATATCGAAAGGATTAAATCCGTAGCCCAACGAGTGGCAAGGTATAAAAGAAAAGGCCATAGTTTGGTTGTGGTTGTTTCTGCGTTAGGCGATACTACTGACGAGCTTTTGGATTTAGTCTCCCAGATAACCAAGGAGCCTCCGGAGAGGGAGATCGACATGCTTCTTTCTACCGGCGAACAGGTCTCTGTGGCGATTTTGGCCATAACCTTGCACAAACTTGGTTTCGAGGCTATTTCTTTTACCGGAGCGCAGGTCGGGATTATTACTGATACCACTCATACAAAGGCGCGCATCATAAATATTCAGGCAGACCGCATCCGCCAGGAACTTAAAAAAGGCAGGATTGTTATAGTCGCGGGTTTTCAGGGGGTGAATTTAAACCAGG
>JAQTPJ010000108.1 GCA_028712915.1 Candidatus Omnitrophota bacterium | reverse complement strand
CCAGGCTCCAGCAGATTGAAAACAGGCTCAATTCAGCCGTTGATAATCAAAGTAGATTTAGTATTATTTCTGAGATTATCACGGTTCAGGCTGAATTGGCGAGTTTCCAGGCTGAATTGCAACATGTTCAACAGGAATGGTACGGTTTAACCAATAAACTCTGGACAAGCACCGGCTTCTTAGAGAAGTATCTTAAAGATAATACCGGCAGGCAATTTAATCTTACTCAGTTTAATGCTGCTGCACGGTTAGAGGTGGTCAATGCCCTTTATCGTAGCCACATACTTTCTATTTTAAGGCTACTTATGCCGCAGGCTCAAGCCAAGTTGAACAGTGAAATAAGACCTCTTCTTGATGGTATCGGATTTACTACTGTTGAAGAGGCGATTAATCCCGAGGTAATTACAAAGAAGAATCAGGAAGTCTTGAAGATAATAAAGCCTATTATTTTGTCTATGCGCAATCAGGAGGGCGGTATTAAAGACAGAAAAGAAAGAAAGAAAATTCCTGTATTAGGGCAGCTTCCTTGGTTGGGGAATAAATTAACCTTTGGAAAGACTAAAAATGAAGCACAGCTACGCTCCATTATTTTTGAAAATATCTTAAGTGGCAGGGTTGACCTGCAGGCCAGAAAGAAGAATTTCTTCCGAGACATCGCGAAGAATATTGACCTTGAAGTTGGCCTGACAACGCAACCTGCGCCCATTGTTGGTGCACGCATCAATGTTGTGAATAAGAACATGAATGGTCCTGTTTCCGGCGTTCCCGAGGTGATTAATGCCGCAGAGTTACGGCTAGATGCGCAATACCGTGAAGAAGTGCAGGCAATTACCAGTAAAATTGTTTCTGACCCACAGACCAATGTACCTACGGTTCAAGATTATATGAATTTAGCAGGAGGAACAACCATAGATCAAGCTAACCGGGCAATTCAGAAAGTTGAACAGCCCAAACTAAATAAACCTACTGTTAATCCCGAAGCAGGAATTGTTATTACTGTCGGTGTGGATACGCTGCTGGAGCGCTCAACAAATTTAAGAATGGCTGATGAAATAGATGCGCTGCGCAGATTAAAAAAGGAAGTCCTGAGGAATCGCGGAAGAGGTTTACGTATTAGTATGAGCGTTAATGTTATAGGTTCGTTTAACTGGATAACACTTCCTTTGGGCATCAGCTGGATAAGAGAAGATAAAGCTAAACAAGCAGACGCGTTTAACCAGCAATTCATTCAATTCATTGAAAGTGAATTGGTTCTTAGCCAGACCAAGAACGACCTGGAAGTGTTGTATGCCTTAAGCGATTATTACAGCGCAACCCAGCCCGCAGAGAAAGCATTGGCACTGGCAAATGTAAGGCGCTTGGTAAATATAGGCGAGGAATCTTTGCCTGCAATTACGATTGCAGAATTGGCGCAGAGAATTCAAGTTTTGGAAGAAAAGATGGAATCCGATACAGAATTGGTGTTGAACAAGATAATTGTTTACTATAGCGCTGGCGTAGAGTTCTACAAAAATTTCAAAGGCCAGAAATCCGATAATCTTTTGAGCCTTGCCTTAAAGCCGATGGCAAAAATGACAACGGTTTTCTCTCATAAAAAGAACAACAAGGAAAATTATCGCAACACACCTTATTATCAGACTAGCCAGGATTTTGCCGAAGCGCTTAAAAAGGCAGAGCAAGGTTTGGCTGATTTTAAAGCTAGCAAGGAAAAACGCCAGCAGGCACGCCAGAAGCAGTGGCAGTTGTGGGTTGCAGTTAGCCGGCAACAGCTTCCCGAAGAAGTAATTAATAGCAGCCTTAGTATAGGCTTGACAAGCGGAGCACAGGCGTATCAGATGAGCTCGACGACTGCGAAGAGCTCTACCTTTATGCGCAGCACAAATAGCAGCTATCCTTTCCTCACTACAGGCGGCATCAAGAATTATTTTACTACCACCGCTAAGGAAGGTAAGATGAGGGGGAATATTACTGTTGCCAACAATCAGGAAAATACGACCATGCTCTTAGGTTTAGGCATGCAGCCTTTTGACAAGACTTCTCTTAACGGAAACTACAGCGATAACGGCGGCGGGTTCAATATTACCCAGGGCATTAAAAACACTAGTTTCTTCGGGAGATTTAACGATAGCAACAATAGCCATTCTACCTTTGGCTTGGGTTTAAGAACCGCTGATTTAGCAAAGAGTAACCTCAGCGTCTACTATTACAACCAGAATAATAGTATGCGTGTCGATGCTGGGCGCAGATTTGGTAGCTTAGACGCTAACTTTGGGGTGTATAACGCTGATAATTATAGGAGGCCCACATTTGATTTCTCATTTGGAAGTACAAGCAAGAATACGTTCTGGAGAATTAATACCTACGGCAACGGCGGAGATTATGCCTCATATAATGTCAGTATCGGCAAGCAAAAACTCGGGACTCTACAGGCAGGTTATAGTATGTACGGCGGTGCCCAAATAGGTCATCAATATTCTGGAAGAAGCGCTTCATTCAACGTCGCTTATCAAGAAAAGATAGGCCCTATGGTAACGCCTGCCTACCGTTTCAATGACGGCACTTTTATTTCTGCTACTATGTCACGTAACTGGCTTGGTCTTGGGCTCTATGACCGGTGGGCAAATGGCGCAAGTATGAACTGGGCCAAGGGAGATATTTTTGTGCGGGTACAAGTTGGTGATGTTAGTGTTGATTTAGGAAACAGCGCTTGGGGATTTTACTTCAATATTGATCCCGGATTGCAGACTGCTGTTAATTTGGAACATCATGCGCATAAGGGAAACTCTTCCGCTAACCAAGCAACTCAGCAACAGACCAAAGAAGCAACGGCACGCGCTGAGCAGAAAATAACTCAATTGAATAATACAGTGACCACCACAATAAGTCCTTACTTACAGGGTGCGCGCACTCGTCAATATATGGATAAGATTGCAGGTACCTATGGTATGCGTTTAGATGAACTTTTGACAGTTATCAAAACCAATGGTCCTCCCCAGGAGGCTGTCGCACTTGAAGCCAAACTCAACTTGGCTGAAAATGCCGTGAGTGGTTTGGTCTCACAGATTGCTACCTGGAAGGCAATCTATAATAAACACCAGCCTTACGCTCGTCCCTTTGGTCCTCTGACCTCCGATTTACTCCACAACGACAGCACCCCCGCGACAGAGCTTGAAGAAATACTTGATTTCTTAAGCAGACAAGAAACAAGGAATTTCTATAATCTTGGGCAAGATTTCCCTAAGGATGCTAATACCGGTAATTATACCAAAGAAGTTTTTGATTGGGCAGGTGGGATTACCGCGTATATCGGTAGCGGCGCTACATGGGCGACTGTGGATGCCTATGTTTCTGACCTAGTAACATATGTAGAGCCGTTTGATATCCTTACTGTGGCTGATTTATGGGGGTTGTCCACATACGGCAGCGCAATTGATACCCGTTGGAACGGCAGCCAGCTGGCAAGGGCAACAGATATACTCTGGTATTACGGCTTTATGGTCAAAGCGGGTAAAATAAATGTTACTGATATTGATACAGGCAGCGAGATCACAATTACCTTATCGATAAGACCAACCGTCGCGGAAGCGCTTGCTTCTATTCAGGCGCAGAAAGACCTCAGAGATAGCGGCCTGGGTAATTATATCTCTAGTTTATTCGGACTTAATGCTTCTTATGGCGATGATTCTGTGGAAGCTCGGGTTGTCCGTCAAATTTACAGTAATTTTGCCAAGAGCATCCTTATCGGCCAAATCATTACCTATGATATTGACACCGGCGTTGAAACCGAAGTCTCTACCAACTTATTAACTGTCCAGGATGTAATCAATAGCTTAACCAAGCAGCAGGAATTAAAAGCAGCTGGCCTGGATACCTATATCAGCAGCATCTTTGGCATAAATGCTCCTTATCGGGGAGCTAGCGATTCCAAGTTCACCAGACAAATCTACGCCAACTTCGCTGAATCCATCATTACAGGTAAATCCAGGGTTATTGATATTGACACCGGCGTTGAAACCGAAGTCTCTACCAACTTATTAACTGTTCAGGATGTAATCAATAGCTTAACCAAGCAGCAGGAATTAAAAGCAGCTGGCCTGGATACCTATATCAGCAGCATCTTTGGCATAAATGCTCCTTATCGGGGAGCTAGCGATTCCAAGTTCACCAGAC
>JAQTPJ010000003.1 GCA_028712915.1 Candidatus Omnitrophota bacterium | reverse complement strand
AAAGAAAGTTGATGCCATAATTATAGAAGATTACGGCAAGGGTCTGATTACCCCTAGAATTGTTACTTGTGCTATTTTGCAGGCAAAGGCTAATAAGAAAATAATTACCGTTGATCCGAAAGAAGAGCATTTTGATTATTACAGCGGCGCTACAGCGATAACCCCTAACCGCAAAGAAACGGAAAATGCCATAAGGAATATAAAGATAGGCAATGCCTATAGCAATTTAAGAGTGACGAGCGACAAGCTGGTTACCGACAGGGATATAAATTCCGCAGGAAAAGGATTGCTGGATTATCTTAAATTAGACGGCATTTTAATTACTCTTGGCGATAAGGGCATGCGTTTATTCCAGAAGGCCAAAGACCCTTATCATATAGATACAGTGGCGCAGGAAGTATTTGATGTCTCCGGCGCAGGCGACACGGTTATCGCTACTTTTAGTTTGGCGTTAGCCTGTGGCGCGACAATGCAGGAGGCAGCTGTAATTTCCAATTTCGCCGCAGGTATAGTCGTGGGTAGGATAGGCGTGTCTACCACGACACAGGATGAATTGATATCCAAAATAAAAAAACATAAATAATCTATGGACGCAATTGGAATAATTCCGGCAAGGTTTCATTCAACCCGTTTTGAAGGAAAGGTTTTGGCGGATATAAACGGAAAGCCTATGATACAGCATGTTTGGGAACGGGCCAGGCAGGCAAAGCTTTTGGATGATTTAATCGTCGCCTGCGACGATGAGAGGATATATAAAGTTGTGAAAGAATTCGGCGGCAATGCCATTTTTACCGCAAAGGGCCATGCTTCAGGCACCGACCGCATAACTGAAATAGCAAACCCGCTGGAGGTTAAAATAGTATTAAACATACAGGCTGATGAGCCTATGCTTCATCCTTCTATAATAGACTCGATTATAGAGTCTTTGAAAATGGATGAAACTCTGTCCGTGGCCACAGTGATTAAAAAGATAGAGCATCCCGAGGAGATAAATGATTCTAATGTAGTTAAAGTTGTTATCGATAAGAATAACTTCGCCCTTTATTTCTCGCGCCTGCCTATTCCTTTCATAAGGGATGAGCAAAATCAGGAAATGGTCTACTACAAACATTTGGGCATATACGGATATACCAAGGACTTTTTGTTTACTTATAAAAACCTTCCCCAGTCAAGGCTGGAAAAGCTGGAAAAGTTAGAACAGCTGCGCATTTTAGAAAACGGCTACCGTATCAAAGTTGTGGAGACTAAATTTGAAACTTACGGCGTGGATACGCCGCAGGATTTGCTTAAGGTGAGAGGTTTGGTGAAATAATGGTTAAAGAAATAAAAGTTAAGGACATTAAAATCGGCGGCAAAAATCCTTTTGTGCTTATTGCCGGGCCGTGCGTAATCGAATCCGAGGAATCAAGTTTATACCACGCCCATAAGATAAAAGAGATTTGCCGCAAATTAGGCGTAAAGTTTATTTTTAAATCAAGCTTCGATAAGGCTAACCGCACTTCTGTTGATTCCTATCGCGGCCCGGGCTTGAAAAAAGGGTTGAAGATATTGGCGAGAGTAAAAAAAGAGACGGGCGTGCCTGTATTAAGCGATGTGCATTGTAGGTCTCAAGTAAAAGAGGCCGCCGAGGTTTTGGATATAATTCAGGTGCCGGCATTTTTGTCGCGCCAGACAGATTTAATAATCGAAGTAGCCAAGAGCGCAAAAGCCGTTAATATCAAAAAAGGCCAGTTTCTCGCGCCTTGGGACATAGGTCCTATTATCAAGAAGGTCGAGTCAGTTGGAAATAAAAATATTATTATTACCGAAAGAGGCGTGAGTTTTGGCTATAATAACCTGGTAACGGATTTCAGGGCTTTGTCTTTAATGCGCAATTTTGGCTATCCCGTGGTATTTGATGCCACCCACAGCGTGCAGCTTCCCGGAGGCAAAGGCACTTGTTCCGGAGGCCAGAGAGAATTTGTGGCCAGCCTTGCCCGTGCTGCTATCTCGTTTGGCTGCGACGGATTATTTTTGGAAGTGCATAAATCCCCGCAGGATGCTTTATGCGACGGCCCGAATTCAATTTCTTTGAAAGAACTGGAAACCATATTAAAAATTACAAAAGATATAGACGAAATGATCAGGAAAAACAACCTAAAGTGAGACGAACATGTATATAAAAGAGGCAAAAAGAGTATTAAGGATTGAGTCAGACGCGATTAGGGATTTAATTAAGGGCTTGGATAATAATTTTGACCGCGCCATACAGATATTGAGCCGTTCTAAAGGCAGAGTGGTTTTGACTGGCATGGGTAAAGCCGGCATTATCGCTCAGAAAATATCGGCGACTATGTCTTCCACCGGCACGCCCAGTTTATTTTTGCATTCAGCGGAAGCCATACACGGAGATTTAGGCAGGGTAACCAAGGATGATGTAGTTATAGCCTTGTCAAACAGCGGCGAAACAGAAGAAGTGAGAAAATTGCTTCCTCTCGTAAAAAAGATGGGCGTAAAACTCATATCTTTTACAGGCAACAAGAAATCTACCTTGGCGAAATATAGCGATGTGGTTTTTGATGTCAGCGTGAAAAAAGAAGCCTGCCCTTTAGGCCTGGCGCCGACTTCTTCCACCACGGCAATGTTGGCAATGGGCGATGCCTTGTGCGTTTGCCTTCTCAAGGAAAAGAAATTTAAGGAAGAAGATTTTGCTTTTTACCATCCAGGAGGCTCATTAGGCAAAAGGCTTTTACTAAAAGTAGAAGACATTATGAGAAAGGGTTTAGGCAACCCCATAGTAAAAGAAGACAAAAAAGTCAAAGCTGTCCTTTGCGATATTACAAAGGCAAGGGCGGGCGCGGCTTCTGTGGTGGATAAAAGAGGAAGGCTTGCGGGTATTTTTACCGACGGAGATTTACGCAGGAACCTGGAAAACCGGGTTGATGTATCAGAGCTTAAGATAAAAGACGTGATGACAAAGAATCCCGTAACAGTCAAGAGTGAACAATTGGCTGTTGAGGCGCTGCGTATATTGCAGGAAAAGAAAATAGACGAGATTCCGGTAGTGGATAAGAATCATCGCCCTGTCGGGATGCTCGATGTGCAGGATTTGCTTAAGGCAGGATTAGTGTAGGAAGTTATGACCCTCCAGGAACGCGCACAAAAAATCAAATTATTAATTTTGGACGTAGACGGCGTACTTACCGACGGCCGTATTATCTATGACAGCAAAGGCCGGGATTTAAAACTTTTCGATGTGCACGACGGCCTGGGCGTATATCTTTTAAAACGTATGGGCATAAGGACGATTCTCATCACGGCAAAAGGCTCCAAAGCCATAAAGCCGCGCGCAAAAGATATGCATGTTGATAGAGTTTACGCGAATATCACTCCCAAGACTATAGTATACGAAAAAATATTAAAAGATTACGGTATAAAGGCTGATGAAGTCTGTTTTGTGGGTGACGATCTGGTAGATATTGGCATTTTGAAAAGAGTAGGCCTGCCGGTGGCTGTTTTAAACGCCTGCCCCGAGGTGAAAGAAGTAAGTTTTTATACTACTCAGCGTCAGGGCGGCAGAGGCGCGGTGCGCGAAGTGGTCGAGTTAATCTTAAAAGCGCAAAATAAGTGGCAAGAGGCCCTCAAAATTTATGGCCAGTAGATTTTTCAGCAAAATCAAAGGCTTTAATAAATTTTTGCTTTCTGTTTTTGTCACAAGCGTTCTTTTGATAATGTTATCGGGTATAGTGGTTGCCGAAGAAGAATTTGACGAATCTGACCAGAAGATTTTAGGCTTCAGCCTTAGCAATTTCGGCGAGAAGAATGAAAAGACCTGGGATTTGAAAGGCGACACGCTGGAAGTCTTCGGAAATCTAATCCAACTTACGAACATAACAGCAAATCTATACGGTAAAGAAGAAGATATGGTTTTGACTGCCGATACCGGGTCGTTTGACAGGGGCGAGGGCAAGGTTCATTTACAAGATAATGTATTGATTACCTCTGAGTCCGGCGCGAAGATGATGACACAGACCCTTGATTGGTTTCAGAAAAACCAGTTGGTTACTACCAATGACAAGGTGAATATTTCTAAAGGTTCGGTAGATATCGAAGGCGTGGGCGCAGTCGGCCAGACAGACCTCAAACAGGTAAGCCTCAATAAAGAAGTAGAGGTCAATATCACCAGCGAGGAGGACGACGCTGAAGGAAAAAGCAAACTAAGGAAGACCACGATAACATGCGACGGCATTCTGGATGTGGATTATCAAGCCCAGATAGCAATATTTAACGATAATGTTAAAGCTGACGACGGCGAATCAGAATTATATGCCGATAAAATGACAGCTTATTTTGATAAAGATACAAAGAAAATTATGAAGGTTGTCTGCGAAGGCAATGTAAAGATTGTCAGAGGCCAGGATACGTCTTATAGTGAAAAGGCGATATACGATGCAGCCACCCAGAAGATATCCTTGGTGGGCAGCCCCAAAATAGTATTTTATTCAGACGAGTCCATATCGGATATACAATAAGACAATGCATTTATTAGAAGCCAAAAGATTATCTAAATCCTACAACGGCCGCACAGTGGTAGACGGTATTGATTTGGAAGTGAAACGCGGAGAGATTGTAGGTTTATTGGGCCCTAACGGCGCCGGCAAGACTACTACCTTTTATATGATCGTAGGGATAGTGGCTTGCGAGAACGGTATCATTACTTTTGATAATCAGGATATCACAAGGCTGCCCATACACAAACGGGCGCATTTCGGCATAGGCTATCTCGCGCAGGAGAGTTCAGTTTTTAAGAAGCTGACCGTAGAAGAAAATATAACTGCGATTTTAGAGACGCTGCCTTTGTCGAAAACCGAAAGGAAAAGAAGGTTGATAAGCCTGTTGGAGGAGTTAAATATTGCGCACCTTGCGAAAAATAAGGCGTATACATTATCCGGCGGCGAGAGGAGAAGGCTGGAGATAACCAGAGCTCTTGTTACCAATCCTTCTTTTATTCTTTTGGATGAGCCGTTCTCGGGTATTGATCCTATAGTCGTTGCCGACGCGCAGGAAATAATAAAGAGCTTAAAGCAAAAAGGCCTTGGGGTTTTATTGACGGATCACAATGTAAGAGAGACATTATCCATTACTGACAGGGCGTATTTGATTGCCGACGGGAAAATCCTTATTTCCGGGTCTGCTCATGATTTGGTCAATAGCCCAAAGGCAAAGGAAATTTATCTGGGAGAGAAATTCAGGATGTAAGTAAAGCCAAAAGGGCGGGGTTAATTCGCCAGGCACACGCAAATTACCTACTTATGAAAGGACAGTTATGAAAGTAAAAGTCAACAAGTTGGACACGCTAAAGAGAGAACTAGAGATAGAGGTGGGCCAGGATAAAGTAAAGGAGAAATTTGACGCGGTTTATGAAGAGATTAAACAAAACGTCAAGATACCGGGTTTTCGGCCGGGCACCGCTCCTCGTAATATCTTGGAAAAACACCATTCCAAGCTTGCCCACGAAGAAGTATTAAAACATCTTCTGCCCGAAACTTATCACGACGCTTTAGAGAAGGAAAAAATAGACGCGGTTTCTTTGCCGCAGATAACAGAGGTTAGCTTAGACAATAATTTCCTCAAATACAAAGCCATTTTGGAAATAAGGCCGGATATCGAGATAAAGAATTACAAGAAGATAAAAATAAAGAAAAAGTCTAACGAGGTAAACGAGGAAGATCTAAACAAAGTTTTAGATAATATAAAACAGGCAAGAAAGTCAGAGGCCATAGATGATAATTTTGCGCATGGTTTGGGTTACAGCAATTTGAATGATTTCAAGGATGCGCTAAAAAGGCAGCTTGCCATACAAAAAGAGCAGGAAAACAGGATGCAGCTGGAGAAAGAAATAATAGACCATCTTTTGAAGAATTCCAAGTTTAATGTCCCCGGCACGCTGGTAGACAGAAGGTTTTCAGAGTTGAAGCAGAATGTAAAAGAATATATGGAAAATAACAAAATCCCCAGGGAAGAAGCAGAAAAGAAAGAGAAAGAATTGGAGCCTAAATTAAAGGGCCAGGCTGAGGAGGAAGTAAAGATATTCCTGGTATTGGATGAAATAGCCAAGATAGAATCAATCACAAGAGACGAACATATGCCGCAGCACGTAATGGAATTTTTATTTAAGAATGCGGAGTGGTCGGAGTAGATATAAATTTATTAAAAGGGGAGGGAAATATATGGAAAAGATGCAGACTTTAGTGCCGATGGTAATCGAGCAGACTTCCAGGGGTTATGAGAGGGCTTATGATATTTATTCCCGCCTTCTCAAAGACAGGATTATTTTTGTGGGTACAGCGGTCGACGACACAGTGGCAAACCTGATTATAGCGCAGTTATTGTTTTTGCAGATGGAAGATGTAAATAAAGAGATAAATTTTTATATTAACACTCCGGGCGGTTCTGTAACGAGCGGTTTGGCGATTTATGATACTATGCAGTTTGTAAAATGCGACGTATCTACTTATTGTGTAGGGCAGGCGACAAGCATGGGCGCGTTACTTTTAACGGCAGGGACAAAGGGCAAACGTTACGCACTGCCGAACTCGCGTATAATGATCCATCAGCCGTGGGGAGGCGTCAGCGGAGCAGCAGCCGATATTTCCATTCAGACGAAAGAAATTTTACGCTTAAGGGATAAAATTGACGAGATACTGTCTTTGCATGCAGGCCAGCCATTGGAGAAGATTAAGAAAGATACAGACAGGGACTACTTTATGTCAGCGCAGGAAGCAAAAGATTATGGGATTATCGACGAGGTTATAGCGGCTAAGAAGATTAAGAAATAAACTTATATTATTTGTGTTTTAAAAATCATCAGGAGGAAAGATATGCGCAGGAATTATTTGCTTACACCGGGGCCTACGCCTTTGCCGCCTTACGCGCGCAAGGCATTAGCAAGAGAAATAATACATCATCGCACGCCGCAGTTTCAGGAGATATTAAAAGAAGCGCACGAGAATCTTAAATATGTATTTCAGACTAAGAATGACGTCTATATCCTTACTTCTTCGGGCACGGGCGCAATGGAAGCTGCAGTGTCCAATACTGTCTGTCCTGGAGACAGGGTGGTGGTTATTGAAGGCGGAAAATTCGGCGAGAGATGGACGGAATTATGCAAGGTATTCGGGGCAAATATCGAATTAGTCAAAGTAGAATGGGGCAACGCTGTTGATCCAGCCATAATAAAGGATATTTTAGATAAAGATAAAACGATAAAAGCGGTATTTGCTACGCACTGCGAAACTTCTACTGGAGTCGCCACCAACATAAGGACTTTGGGTAATATTATAAAAGATACACCCGCGATATTTGTCGTTGACGCAATCAGCAGTTTAGGCGCGGTTGAGATTAAGACCGACGACTGGTCGATAGATATGCTTGTAAGCGGTTCTCAAAAAGGGCTTATGCTTCCTCCTGGATTGGCTTTTATTAGTGTCAGCGCCAAGGCAGGGAATATAATAGATGCCTGCAAGAATCCTCGTTATTATTTTGATTTGCGCCTGGCAAAGAAAGCCTGGGCAAAGACCGATACTCCTTTTACGCCTGGCATCAGCACAATTATTGCTTTGAGCGAAGTTTTAAAACAGATGCGTAAGGAAACGCTGGATGTAATTTTTTCCAGGAATAAGAAATTTGCCGAAGCCGTGAAAAAGACAATGGTTGCTTTAGGTTTAGAGCTGTATGCGCCGAGCGCTTCTTCGGATTCAATTACTCCCGTAAAAGTCCCTACAGGTATTGACGGAGTAAAATTGGTAAAGGTTATGCGCGATAAATATGGAGTAGCTATTGCCGAAGGCCAGGCCCAGTTAAAAGGAAAAATATTCAGGATAGCCCATATGGGTTATATTAGGGAGAAGGATTTGACAGTTTGTATAAAAATATTAGAGAAGGTTTTGTCGGATATGGGTTATAAATTCAAAAGAGGCATAGGCGTTAAGACTTTAAAGAAACTTTTGGGTTAGAAAGATTAGGGGTGAATAATGTATAAAATTTTAGTCAGCGATAAGCTATCGGAAAAGGGATTGAATATCCTAAAAGAAAATAAGGAGTTTAAGGTTGATGTAAAAACAGGCCTTAAGCCGGAAGAGCTTAAATCGATTATCGCAGGATACGACGCCCTTCTTGTGCGCAGTTCCACAAAGGTGACTAAGGAGATAATTGACGCCAGCAGCCTCAAAGTCATAGGTCGCGCAGGCGTGGGCTTGGACAACGTGGATTTGGAAGCAGCCACGAACAAAGGGATCATAGTAATGAATTCTCCGTCGGGAAATACCATTTCCACGGCAGAGCATACAATGAGCCTGATGCTTTCAATGTCGAGGAATATCGCTGTCGCGGATAAATCCATGAAGTCTGGCGAATGGAACCGTTCTAAATTTACAGGAGTGGAATTATATAATAAAACGCTAGGTATTGTGGGGCTTGGCCGCATAGGCCAGGCAGTGGCAAAAAGGGCGATGAGTTTTGGCATGAAGGTAATAGCCTACGATCCTTTTATATCAAAAGAAGCGGCGGAGAAATTGGGTATTGAACTAGTGGAATTAAACAAGTTATTCTCGGATTCAGATTATATAACTTTCCATATTCCTTTAACTGAAGAGACAAAGGATTTGATTTCAGCCAAGCAGATACCCTTACTCAAGAAAGGGGTAAGGATAATAAATTGTGCCCGCGGAGGAATTGTCAACGAGGAAGATTTAGCCAAGGCAGTAGAAGAGGGAAAAATATCAGGGGTGGCGTTGGATGTTTACGTAAAAGAACCGCCTAAGGATTTGGCGTTGGCGAAGTTTGATAATGTGGTGCTTACTCCCCATCTGGGCGCTTCCACAGAAGAAGCCCAGGTTAACGTGGCCGTAGAGATAGTAGAACAGGTACGGGATGCCCTGCTGGGTTTAGAAATCCGCAATGCGGCAAATTTCCCGTCGGTGGATACGCAGACTTACAAAACTTTGCAGCCGATGTTTAATTTAGCCGAGAAGATGGGCCAGCTTATGGGTCAGCTTGCCGAAGGAAGAATAAACGGCGTGGATGTTATATATTCCGGAGAAATCTCCAAATTTGACACAACAGCGCTTACGATGTCTGTTATGAAAGGGCTGCTTACGCCGGTATTAAAAGATACGGTCAATTTTATTAACGCGATTTCTCTGGCAAAAGAGCGTTCCATAAAAGTCAGGGAGGAAAAGTCGAGCGAATCTGAAGATTTCACAAGTTTAATTATCCTCAAAGTTAAGACAGAGAAGGATAAGTATCTTGTTGCCGGGACGCTTCTGACCAAAAAAGACCCGCGCATCGTCAAGATTAATGGTTTTTATGTAGAAGCAATACCGCAGGGCAATATGCTTATAATTTACAATCTGGATAAAGCCGGGATCATAGGCAACCTCGGCACTTTATTGGGTAAATATAATATCAATATTGCCGGTATGACGTTTGGCAGGCTGAATAAAGGTGGCGAGGCCATAACTGTATTAAATATTGACAGCGCCCCGTCGAAAGAGCTATTGGATAAAATAAAGAAACTAAAATACATCGAAGAGGTTAGGGCTATAAAATTATGAAGAGAAAGATTTTAATAACAGTAGTTTTAGCGGTTTTGATGTTAGTTACCGCGCCTTTATCTTTTGCTGAAAATAAAATTTCCATCCTGGTTTCCGGGCAGTCGCACGCAAGCCTTTATCCCTGTAGATGCCCCAGCAACCCTTCCGGCGGAGTGTCTCGACGGTCAACCGCGATTAAAGAGGCAAGAATAGAAGAAAGAAACGTGTTGGTTTTGGAATCCGGCGGCAGTTTTGCCGGCGGTAGTTACGATACTAATTCTCAGACCACGGAATTGGATAAACAGCGCACAAAATTCTATATGGAGTCGTTGGTGAAGATGGGTTATGACGCGGCGCTTTTATCCAGCGAGGAGTTTAATTTTGGGGATGATTTCTTAAAAGAGGTTACCTTGCAATATCCGTTGGATTATTTAAGCGCCAACCTCAAAGGGGAATTCAAGCCTTATATTATAAAGGAAATAGCCGGTATTAAAATCGCAGTAATCGGCATAACGGATTCTCAGGTTAAAGACAAGACAAAGACGCAGTATCTTAAAGCAGAAAAAACCCTGAAGGATACAATTAAGAATATCAAAAGTAACAAACAGGCTGATTTGATTATTGTTTTGAGTTATCTAAGCCAGCCAGAAGCTATTCAGCTTATCGAAGCAGTTGATGGCGTTGATATATTAATCAGCTCTAATAATCCTTTCAAACAAGCAAACGCCCAGAAGGTTGGCGAGGCCATTTCAATTCAGACGGGCTGGGAGACTAGGGGCCTGACAAAAATAAATTTAAGCCTTTCTGACCTGGTAAAAGGCGAAGAGATAAGATTAACCTTAGACGAAGAAGAATTTAAAGATAAAGAAAACAAAAATTTAATGTTAGTTGAAGCTGAAATTATCAATTTAGGCCAGGATATAAAAGATGATGATGAGGTCAGGCCAATTATACCGGAGTGTTTCAAAGATACGGACTGCGTGAAAACAGGTAGTATTTCAAAATGTGAGAATCCCGCTGCAAAAGAATCAAAGTGTGTTTTTTCGCAGATAAAGAAGGTGGGATTTATTGTAATAAAACCCGCAACTTGCAGGCTTTGCAATATAGAGGCGGTTATAGCCAGGATAAACAAAATTCTGCCTGATACAGAGGTCCAATATTTAGACGAGGATACTCCTCAGGCAAAAGAGATAATTAAAGAATTAGGCATAAGGGTGTTGCCTGTCTATTTAATAGAACAATCCTCAATTGAAGATGAAGCAATTTCCGCTATGGGCCAGGCATTGGTTAAGCAAGGCAATTATTATATGGTGGATCCGTCTTTTACGGGTATTTCCTATTTTGTCAACAGGGAGAAAATCCCCAACAGATTAGATGTATTCTTCGATATAACTACTCCTGAAATGGTTAAAATTTTAGATGTATTGCAGGAGCTTAAGAATAAAAGGCCCGAGATAGACATACATTTAAATTTCCTGGCCATAGAAGACCCTGAGAAAGGCATTATTTCTAAAAACGGCAGGTATGAAGTAGAGGAGTTTTTAAGGGGCGCATGCATAAATAAATATTATCCGGATAGGCTATGGTATTATCTTTCCTGCAGGCTTTCCGATATCGAAAGCACCTGGTGGGATGATTGTGCGGTGAAGTTTGGTATGGATAGCGGCAAGATAAAAGGTTGCGCTCAGGCAGAAGAGGGAAAGATGCTGCTGAAAGATTTAATAAAATTAACTCAGGAATTAAAAGTGGTGTTTGGCCCCACTTTCTTAATTAATAATCAGGAAGTTTTAAGTTCGCAGGGCGCGCCCAGCGAAGAGGAATTAGAAAAATTGTTTTCCGCCCTTAGCGGGGAATAAAGTTCTTAGCAATTAGTTAAAGGAGAAAATATGGCTAAAAAACCCAAAATTTATATTATTGACGTGACAAACAGGGACGGCGTGCAGACATCCAGGATATGCCTTACCAAATTAGAAAAGACAATGATAAATATTTATCTTAATGATTTGGGAGTTTTTCAGTCGGAATTTGGTTTTCCAGTTACCAGACATGAGACTAATTATCTGAATGCAAATCTTGAGTTGGCTGAGTTGGGAGTTATCAAGCCTATGCGTTTAAGCGGCTGGCTGAGGGCTATACCTAAAGATGTGGAAGGCGCCTTTAAGGCAGTGCCTAAGTTAAAGCATGTAAATCTTTCTATTTCTACTTCGGACCAGATGATCATTCATAAATTTCAGGGTAAACTCGACCATAAATCAATTATTGACGAAATGGCAGAGGCTGTAAAATTGGCAAAATCTCTCGGGGCAGAAACAATAGGGGTTAACGCAGAGGATGCCTCAAGGACAAAAATAGAATATTTAATTGAGTTTAGCAAAGCCGCAAAAGAAGCAGGCGCCTGCCGCCTGCGTTATTGCGATACGTTAGGCTGTGAATCGCCGCATAATATTTATGAAAGAATCAGTAAGTTAATAAGCTCTGTCAAGATGGATGTGGAGATACACTGTCATAACGATCTGGGCATGGTGGTGGCAAATTCCGTTATGGGCGCCAAGGCAGCAAATGACGCTGGATTCAACGCTTACATCAATACCTGTGTCAACGGAATGGGCGAGCGCGCAGGAAACGCGGATTTGGTTTCTATTATACTGGCCATTAAATACGCGGCTGGATTACGAGACAATTATCAGATAGCCGAAGAGGTTAATTTAAAAAAGGCGTGGGAATTATGCAAATATGCTTCTTATGCTTTTGGCGTGCCCATACCTATAAATCAGCCGGGCATCGGAGCCAATGCCTTTGCGCATGAATCGGGCATACACGCGGACGGCGCTTTGAAGGACAGGCGTAATTACGAACTTTACGATTTTGAGGAGTTGGGCAGGGGAGAACCGGAGATTATAGAGACCGGCAGGCAGATTACAGCCGGAGAATATTCCGGTATTAAAGGTTTCAGGAATGTCTATGATAATTTGGAAATAGAATTTAAGGATGACAAAGAAGCCGCTAAGGTTTTGGAGTTGGTTAGGTATGCCAATGTGCATAACCAGAAGCCGCTTACAAAAGGCGAATTGCGTTTTGTGGCGAAGTATCCTGATATAGCTAGGAAGATTTTCACTATGGAGCCGTAAAGGCAAAGCATCGGTTAAATTTTATAAAACAAAAAACAGCATAGGAAGGAAAATGAATATTGTTATAGTAGGGCTGCAATGGGGAGACGAAGGCAAGGGCAAGATAATAGATTACCTGGCTAAGGATGTTGACTATATTGTGCGTTATCAAGGCGGCAATAATGCCGGGCATACCGTTGTCATAAATGGCAAGAAGTATATTTTCCATCTTGTGCCGTCGGGCATATTAAACAAAAATAAAATTTGTGTTATTGCCAACGGCGTGGTTATTGATCCCCAGGTGCTTATCGAAGAAATATCTACTCTAAAGAAGCAGGGTGTGCCTGTAGGAGGCAATCTTAAGGTATCGCTTCTTTCGCACGTTATATTTCCTTACCATAAAATCTTGGATAAGCTAAGAGAGACAAAACGCACGGTCAGGATAGGCACGACCGGCAGAGGCATAGGGCCTTGTTATGTAGATAAGTTTTCGCGTTGCGGGATCAGAATCAAGGATTTATTCTGTTCTGAGGCGCTAAAAAAGAAATTAAAGGATAACCTCAGGGAGAAAAACGACGTTTTCAAGAAGGCCTTTGGGCATGAGGGTTTTAAATTTGAGGAATTGTATAAGGAGTATTTATCCTACGGCCGCACGATAAAGAAGTACGTTGCAGATACGACCCTTCTTGTTAATAAGGCTATAGCTGAAAATAAGTCTGTTTTGTTCGAAGGCGCCCAGGGGACTTTTTTAGACATAGATTTTGGGACATATCCTTTTGTTACTTCTTCTAATTCTTTCAGCGGAGGCGTTTGCGCTGGCAGCGGAGTCGCGCCTATTTATATAGATAAGGTAATAGGCGTAGTAAAGGCATATTCTACAAGGGTAGGAGAAGGACCTTTTCCGACTGAATTTGACGATGAGCTTATGAATATTATACGCCAGCAGGGCAAAGAGTATGGCGCTACAACAGGCAGGCCGCGCCGTTGCGGTTGGTTTGATGCGGTTATGACGAGGTTCGCGGTGCTTTTAAACGGCGTCAAAGAAGTGGCGGTAACCAAATTGGATGTTTTGGATAATTTAGAGACAATTAAGGTCTGCGTAGCCTATAAATATAAAAATAAGGTATTTAAGTATTTACCTCAGGAAATAGATAATTTAGATAAAGTCAAGGCTATTTATAAAGAGTTTCCCGGATGGCGGGCTTCTACCAGGGACTCAAGGAACTTCAAGGATTTACCCAAGCGGGCAAAATCGTATCTGGCAGCTTTGGAGGACTTGATTTGCGGTAGAATTAAGCTTATCTCAGTAGGTTCCAGCAGGGAAGAAACTATCTTAAAATATTGAGTTTATAGCTATTAAGGCCCATATCGGGTTTTTAAATAAATCTTGACTTAGTATCTATAGTGTGATAATTTTATAATCACCTATTTATAAGGAGAAAACTTACCGTTTTTCTTTGTGATTTCAGAAGATACAACACTATAAACCTAATAAGAAATTATCAATTTTGTCTTTAAACAGGAGGCAGTGATGGGGAAAGGGAATATTCTCAAAATGGCGTTAATTTTAATTCTGTTATTAAATTTTGCCGGGTGTACTGTTATTTTCCAGAAAGGTAGGAGCTCAGATTTATTGAAAATTAATGAGCTGTCTAAAGAAGTAGATAAGCTTAGTAAAACCAAGGAGTTGTTGGAGGAGAAACTGAAGAAAGAAATCGCCTCAAAAGAAGTAAGCCTTTCTATGCAGGATAAAGGATTGGTTGTAACATTTTTATCCGAAGTTCTATTTGATTCCGGCAAGGCGATTATTCGGTCACAAGCTTATGAAAGCTTAAACAAGGTGGGCGAGGTTTTATTGACGAGCGCATCAGGTATGAATGTGGGAATAGAAGGCCATACGGATAATCAGCCGATTAAACTTTCAACATGGGAATCCAACTGGGAATTATCAGGCGCGCGCGCAAAGAGTGTGTTGACTTATCTTATCAAAAAAGGCGTAGGCCCTGAAAGGTTGTCTTTCATTGGATATGGCGAATATCGTCCTGTCGCCTCTAATGGCACAAAAGAAGGAAGGCAAAAGAACCGCAGGGTAGAAATAGTGATATTGCCTACTATGACGAAGACTAAAGAAATGCCGCAGGCAAATCTTAAAGATTTAAATAGGCCGGAAGAGAAGAAAGAGGTAGAGGCAATAGAGCTTAAAGAAACCAAAGAAAATCTTAAATAAGCGTATATATAAATTTAGCCATATTATTTGATATATATTACAGGAGGAGTTTATGGAAGCAGTGAATGAGGTAAAAAAGCCGCGTAAGGGATTGGCAGTATTGTTACCTGTGCTTATAATTTTAACCGCAGTTGCTTTTGTTTTTGCTTTTAGCGCGAGCACAGATACGCAAAAGTACAAAAAACTCTTTGAGAAAGAGATGGCTTTTAGGTTGGATATGGAAGAAAAGGTCAGCCAGCTGAGGAATGAAAAGATAGAGCTAACCGCCGCCATAGACAGCAAAGATTTAGAGATTAAAGGAAAAGATAAGAAGATTCAGGAGTTAAACGACATTATCGAGACGAAGGATACAGAGATTAAGAATCTTAATTCGACAATGGATAAGATAAATTCCTTGACAAGCCAGGCAGAACAAACTAAAAGCCCCGTGTCTACTCAACCACAATGATTCTGGACGGACAGATGAATTAGTCTCAGATACATAAATCTAATTTTGTAGCAAATTGTGACGGGGGAGATGGAAATCCCCCGTTTTGGCATATAGAGGATATAGAGAGGTTTGAAGGGAGAAATAAATAATGGCTTTGCCAAGAAATAAAAACAAAAAGAGCTTTTTAAAGGTGATATTCAACCTTTTAAAGAAGATATACGAGTTCTTCTTTGTAAAGGAATTTGGCGTAAAAAAGGCCAAGCCTATAGCTTTAGATAAAACGCATCGCCATTCTGAGCCTCAACATATTTTCAGAAAGGAATATGCTCCTTCTCCTCGGCAGGGCGCGCCAATCGGCTATAAGCCGTCCGCGCAGGAATTACCGGATAACTACAACGAGGATAAAATAATTTTACAAGTACGTGATCCCTGGTGGCTGCATAGTTACTGGGAGGTAACCCAGAGTACGAAAGATAGATTAAAGTATTCTTTTGGGGAAAAATATCACCAAGCGGATTGGATACTGCGGGTTTATGATGTGAGTTTCATTATTTTTAACGGTAACAATGCGCATAGGTATTTTGATATAGGTGTAGGCTATGATAGTAATAATTGGTATATTAATGTTTCCAGCGGCAGCTCATTCTGCGTCGAGCTGGGATTAAGGCTTAAGGACGGCACCTTTATTACTATTGTGCGTTCCAACACCGTAACGACTCCTTCAGATGGGCCTTCGTCTATTTTAGACGAAGAGTGGATGATCTTAGATGAGGAGTTTATGAAACTTTACGGCGCAGGTTTTGGCGGTACTTCGCCCGGGGCAAGAAGGAAAAAGAGAAAGTCTAAAGAGTATGTTTCTTCTTGGGGTTTTTTTGCAATAATGAACAGGGAAAAATAAGGATTTTTATTTTTAGCCTCCCCAAACCTTTATTAAGGCACCCAGGATTTAACTAAAATTTCAATAAACAAACCAATAAACAGAAAGCCATACAAATGAACCAGGGATATCTTTGTTTAATTTTGCATAGCCATTTGCCTTTTGTGCGCCATCCTGAGTATGAGGATTTTTTAGAGGAGGATTGGCTCTATGAGGCAATAACAGAGACTTATGTTCCTTTGATTCTGGTCTTTGAGAAACTTATAAATGATGGCGTCAATTTCCGCCTGACAATGTCTATGTCGCCTACATTATTATCGATGTTGACGGACGATTTATTAAAGATGCGCTATGCCCGCCATCTGGACAGGTTGATAGAATTAGCCTCGAAGGAAGTAGACAGGAATAGGAATCAACCGGAGTTTCAGGGGTTGTCGCGTATGTATTTAGACCGTTTCCTTGAAATCCGCGATCTTTACAGGCGATACGAAGGCAATATTACCTCTGCCTTTAGAAAATTCCAGGATTTAGGCAGGATCGAAATTATTACCTGCGGCGCCACGCACGGTTATTTTCCTCTTATGGATGTTTGCAGGGCTTCTGTAAGGGCGCAGGTTAAGGTGGCGGTAGACTACCACGAGAAAATTTTCGGAAAGAGGCCCAAAGGGATTTGGCTTCCAGAGTGCGGTTTTGTTCCCGGCCATGATGAAATATTAAAAGAGGCGGGGTTAAAATATTTTATTGTCGATTCGCACGGTATTTTTCATGCCACGCCCCGGCCAAAATACGGCATATTTGCCCCAGTGTATTGTAAATCGGGAGTCGCCTGTTTCGGAAGAGACATGGAATCCTCTAAGCAGGTCTGGTCCTCCATAGAGGGCTATCCCGGCGATTATTCCTATCGGGAGTTTTACCGGGATATCGGTTACGACCTTGATTTTAATTATATAAAACCCTATATACATCCCGACGGTATACGTAAGAATACAGGGATAAAGTATTATCGCATTACCAACAATAATAATCATAAGGAACCTTATATTCCTGAGGCTGCCAGGGAAAAGGCTGCGCAACATGCCGGCAGCTTTATGTTTAATCGTCAGCGCCAGATGGAATATCTGCATAACGTTATGAGCAAGAAGCCCATAATTGTTGCCCCTTATGACGCTGAACTATTTGGCCACTGGTGGTTTGAAGGGCCGCAATGGCTGGATTTTCTTATCAGAAAGATTGCCTATGACCAGGATGTTATAAGGTTGATTACACCTGGAGAATACTTGAAAGAAAATATCAGAAACCAGGTAGTTGTCCCGTCTATGTCCAGCTGGGGATGGAAAGGTTATAGCGAATTCTGGCTTCAGGGCAGCAACGATTGGGTTTACAGGCATCTTCACAAGGCTTCAGACAGGATGACGGAGTTAGCCAAACTTTATCCCAGGGCGAACGGATTGTTGGAGCGCGCCTTAAAACAGTCGCTACGCGAATTGTTACTTGCCCAGAGTTCGGACTGGGCTTTTATCATGGCCACAGGCACCCATGTAAATTATGCCCTTAAACGCACAAAGGAACACCTCCTAAGGTTTACTAAGCTGTATGAAGACATAAAATCCAACCGGATAGATGAGAATTGGTTAAAAGACATAGAATATAAGGATAATATTTTCCCG
>JAQTPJ010000002.1 GCA_028712915.1 Candidatus Omnitrophota bacterium | reverse complement strand
ATATTTTCTTGGCTTCTTCTAAATCTACCTCCACTCCGTCCTGACAACATGAGCCGCTGATGCAGCTGTTGCATAACTTCAAAAATTCTTTTTCTGTGATTTTCTTATTTCTTTTCATAAATAGTTTTAAGCCGACCACATCTTTTCTTTATATTATTTGACCATCCTGTGGGTATTGAAAAAAGCTGCCTCAGCAATGCAATTTATCATAAGGTCTATCCATTTTGACTGGGTGTCTATATTGCCGTTATTATATGTCTGATAATACGAAGTTGCTAAAGCCTCTAATGAATCGTATAAAGCATGCGAATCCTGGTCTAACCTAAGGACCGATTCACTGCCTATGTCGTCTCCGTCCTTATGGCGATAACCAAATACCTCTCCGATTTTATTTTCTGCTTCCACCACCCAGCCATCCAATGTAGTTAACTGCACGACTCCGTTTAATATAGCCTTCATGCCGCTGGTACCGGAAGCCTCGAACGGCGGCAAAGGGTTATTTAACCAGATGTCCACGCAGCTTGTAAGAAGTTTGCCGAAGAATATATCGTAATTCTCCAGCATAACAATCCTCAAATATTCAAACTCCTTATTTAATTCATCGATTGTATTCATTATTTTTTCTATATGCGTGCCTGCGAAATTATCCGCGGGGTGCGCCTTGCCGGCGATAATAATCTGAATCTGCCCTGCGTTTTTCGCTATAGAAAGCAGCCTCTCGGGATCCTGAAAGATCAAACTGGGCCTTTTGTATTGGGCAATCCTGCGCGCCCAGCATACGGTCAAAACATTTTCTTTAATACGCCAATGACGGAATATATCAGATAGGCGTTTTTTGTTTGCCTGATGCGCATTCCACAAATCAATCCTGAACTGTTTATCCTGGGCTAAATCAACTATTTTTTTAAGATTAGCGGGATTATTTCTGTAGTCGCCGAAGGCCTGGCTGTATTTGTCAAAAAGCTGACAAAAACTCTCGGAAATCCATGTCGAAGTATGCACGCCGTTAGTGACAGAATTTATTTTATCTTTAAACTGCGGAAACTGGCTATGCATAATTACTCTATGCTTAGCGGAAACGGCATTTATCTTTTCGCAATTGTTCAGCAATAATAAAGTCAAATTTATCAAGTCGCTACCGTCTTCCCTGGCGAACTTCTTAAGGAAAGACATCTCTTTGTCCGGAAGGACTTTATCCAATTCCTTAATGGAAAACCTGTCGTGCCCTGCGGCAACAGGAGTATGGCAGGTATAAATGAACCTCTTCCGCAAATCGGGAAGCTGCGCTTTGTCCAAATCTTTTGCTTTTTCTACAAAAGCCATAGCAGCATGGCCCTCATTTAAATGGTACCTATCGATTGCATAGCCAAGCTCATCCAGGGCTTTCATCGCACCAATGCCTAAAATTATACGCTGCATAATTTTCGTCCAGTTATCGCTACTTCTATAAAGCTGGTCCGTGAGCCTTCTTGCCTGCGGTGAATTACCCTCGACATCAGAATCCAGCAATATCAAAGGGACCACGTTATTCTTATCGTGGCTGAAAACGTAGTATTTCCATAACTTAAGGTTAACAACATCATTCTTTAATTCTATTTTAACTGTATTCTTCAAAGGAACGAGCCCGGGATAAGTATAAGGATCCCAATTCATCTCCTCCGGAACCTGCCCGTATTTAAACCAGAAATTCTGTTTAAAATAACCCTTCTCCCATAAAATCCCCACAGCCACAAGCGGAATTCCTATATCAGCTGTAGACTTTAAGGTGTCTCCTGCTAATACGCCTAATCCGCCGCTATATATAGGCAAGTCCAGGATTTTATCTACCTTAAAATCAAACAAATAATCCTCTATCCTCATATTGGAAAATATCGTATGATCAATTACCCTGTTTTTAGGGCTGATGCCGTCGTGGCTTTTAAAAGTATTATAGAAACTTGTAGCCAACCCATATTCCATAGAAAGATAGGCAATGGATTTAGCCTCAGCGCCGCGCAAAACCTTCTCGGCCCTAACGATATTCTCCAGGGGAAAACCAAAATATGAATCGCCGGTAATATCTTCGGAATAGTTATTTTCTAAGCCGTCGATATTAACCAATGAAATAAATTCTTCTAATGTATTTGCCATAATTAATAGTTAACAAATAAAAGTGGCTAAGGTTCTACCTTAACCACTTAGAATAAATCATGCAATTCTGTACACGTAAATATTAAATTGCTATTTACCGGATTAAATTAATTTATTATCCTTGAGTTCTTTCTCAAGCATCAATACCGCTTCTTTTAATTCGGGGTATAATTTTACGTTTATAGATACGCCCTTGGCGGTAGGAACCTTTTCTTCCGCTCCCTTTGGAAGAGTCCATGTGCGGATATCTATGAGGTCATTGCCTTCGTATTCGCTGATACCGACTCTCACTTCCTGGAACTTATTTTTCTCGAATATCTTAATGGTCTTAATCATTTAGCCTCCGTTGCCTAGGTTGATATTATTAACTACCCGTTAATTGCGTTGATTACTTTTTTGCAGTCGTTGGAACCCATAACTATCAATGCCTGGGAACCGGCGCAGCCGCATGTCGTGCCGTATAAACAATATAAGTTAACTTTGCCTTCCTTTAACTGAAGAGCCAATTCCTTCGCCCTACCCACCCTATCCTCCAGCATAACCGTTACTACATCTTTCTCCTCAACCTTAAACCCTTTTTTAACCAAAGCATCCTTTGCCCGTTTATTATCGCTAGCCATAATCCTGAAGTACGCCTTATCGGAAACAGCATAGGCGCAAACAGCTGTTATGTTTACACCCGCATCGCCGACAGCAGAAGCGATATCCGCGAATATACCCTGTTTATCCGCAACCTCTATGACCAGTTCTTTTGCTAAATTTGCCTGAGCCATACCCACCTCCTGTCTGAAGGGTTAACAATGTTTTATATTATAACGCCGACCTTATAAAAAACAAAATAAAAATATATTTTTAACTTATGCCAGCAACTTTTTGTAAATTATAAAATTGTCTTCGTCAAAACAGACAAAGCTGACATTTTCAATAGCCTTGTTGTTTTTCAGGAAATCATTAGCCTGTTCAACAGCTATCTGCGCAGCCTTATCTTTGGGAAAACGATAAACGCCTGTAGAGATACAGGGGAAAGCAATTGTCTTTATATTATTCTCCAGCGCCAGCCTTAAGGAATTCCTGTAGCAATCAGCCAATAACTCCTCTTCCTTATTTTTACCACCGTGCCAAACCGGCCCGACAGTATGGATTACGAATTTTGCTAGAAGGCTATAACCTTTTGTGATTTTTGCCTGGCCGGTTGGACAGCCCCTAAGAGTTTTACATTCTTGCAGAAGTTGTGAGCCTGCGGCTCTGTGTATCGCGCCATCCACCCCTCCGCCGCCCAGCAGGGATTCGTTTGCGGCATTGACAATAGCGTCGACATTCAGTTTTGTTATATCACCTTTTAACACTATTATCCTGTCCATATCAACGCTTGAAATCGCTGAGTTTCATCCACCACTCGTTAAGGCTCATTTTCTTTGCTGACTGCCAAAGTTTACGGCTCGTCTTTGTCTTCAGGAAGTTAGGCGCTTTTTTCATAAACTTAGAAGCCTGCTTAAAACCAAATTCGTAGTATTCTTTTGCCTGGATTAAACATTCCAGAATATCAGCGTCCCTGGCGATAATGCTTTCCTTGCTTTTCTGCGCCCTGTATTCCTTATGAAGGCCTGATAATTCTCCTTTAATCGCCTTTGGCAAAGCGCCAATCTGCTCAAAGAACGCTTTATTCTCTGTTGTTTCGTAATCAAGGTATCGCTGCGCCATTTTATGAGAATCATTTATCCGCGCCTCGTGGATATCTCCGAACAGCGTCATCATAAATACTTTATAAGGAGAAACTCTTTCCATTTTGGCAATCGTATAGCCTAAGACGGCGCATCTGAAACTATGTTCAGCTACGCTCTCGGGATTATCTATGCCCAAAACCCACCATCCCGAGCGCCTAATCCTTTTTAGGATTCCTGCCTCAGCAATAAATTCCAATAGGGCTTTATCTCCAGCCATGCTTAATTAATCTCCTTCTGTCTTGTTATCTCGTTGCAGAATATAGCGCAGGCGACAGCCGCGTTAAAAGAAAGCTGAGCGCCCTTCATCGGCAGCGTGAGTTTTAAATCAATCTGATTAAGCAATCCATGTCTTATGCCTTTTCCTTCTGAACCCAACAATAAACAAACAGGAAAAGGAAGTTTTGTTTTATTTAAATCCTGGCCGCCATCCACAACAGCGCCAGCTACCCAATAACCGGATTTTTTTATCTCAATTAACGCGTTAGAAATATTTGATACCATTGATATAGGAACAAAATTATCTCCACCTGAAGCAACATGTAAAACAGTCTCGTTGACTTCGCATGCGCCGTGCTTGGGGATTATTATCGCAAATCCGCCGAAACAAGCTGTGGTCCTGATAATGGCTCCCAAGTTTTGCGGATCGCTTATACTATCCAGAACTATTAAAGATAACTGTTCAGCCTGAGGGATATTTAACAATTCCTTCAGCGGCGCATAGCTGAATTTCTCAACCTCGGCGATTATGCCCTGCAGACCGTCTGCGCGCTTAACCCGCAGGAAATCTTTTTTAGACAAAGTAATATGCGGAATCTTCCTTTCCTTAATCATATTAAAAATATAACGGTCGTCAAAGCCTTCCTCTAGAAATACCTTGTGGATACTTTCAGGGTTAACTTCGATACGCTGAGAAACAGAATTCCTGCCGTATAAAAACATAAAACTATCGACCTCTCATTTATTCCTGAGATTTTTCCTGTGAATAATTTATCGCCCTAATCGGGTACGGTATGGTTATGCCTTCTTTGGCATATCTTTTATGAAGCCTTTTTATAAACTCGTGTTTTATAAGGTAATTGTCCACAAATTCCTTGCAGCGTAAAATTACCGTAAAATTTATGCTGAAGTCGTCAAAGGTGTGAAAACGTATAAACGGCTCAAAGGAAGCCACTCCGCCTGTCACAGTATTCATTACCTCTTTAGCCACTTCAACAGTCACCTTTTCCACTTTTTCCAAATCTGAATCATAATGCACGCCCACCTCTACCAATACAGCCATCTCCGTCTCAGGATAGTAATAATTCAAAACCTTGGAACTAACTAAAACCTTGTTAGGGATTACAACCGTATTATTAGGCAGCATCCTTATCCAACTAGAACGCCAGCCGATTTTGTGCACATATCCTTCCTCTCCTGACTCTAACTTTATGAATTGCCCTACTTTTATTGTTTTGTCTATGACGAGCTGTACTCCTGAGAAAAAATTCTCCAAAGTCGGTTGCAAAGCCAAAGCCACAGCCAGAGAACCAATTCCTAAAGAAGCGAGTAACGGCGTAATAGATATCCCGAAACTGTCCAATAAAATCAAAAGTCCCAAACCAATAACTACGGTCCTTATTATACCCACAACCACGCCTTTAGAATTTTTTAATATCGCTACCTTATTGGAATACGCCCTAACCAGCCCTTCCAAGATATTCTCCAGAAACAAAATTACTGCCAGTATTGTCACACAGCGCAAGGCTATAATAAGATAACTATGCAGCTGTTGATACCTTGATGCAGGTAGGGCTCTTTCCAAAATAAAAAATCCGCTGGTAAAAATTAATAAAGCAAGCGGCTTATTCAGCGCGTTTAATAATACATCGTCTAATTGTGTCTTTGTTTTTTTAGCCGCTTCCTTTATCCTGTAAAAAAACATTTTTTTGATAGAAAAAAGAACGGCAACCCATATTAAATATAATACAGGCGCGTAAAGCCATATCGAAATTTCCACATTAAATAATCTAATATTGCCCATTTAAAAACCTCCTATCCTATTCATCATACCTGTAGCCCTTAAGATTGATAAATCCCTGTTTTCTATCAACCATTGCCTTTAATTTCCACTTTAGCCATATTTTCACAAAAATACGCGTAAAAGGAATTATCAAAATTAATCCCATTATATCCGTCAGCAATCCCGGAGTTATTAAAAGAACGGCGCCGATTAAAATCAATAAGCCGTCCAAAAGCTTAGACGCGGGCATCTTGCCTTCCTGCAAATCCATTTGAACGCTGTAAAGAACCTTTAACCCTTCCATCTTGGCTAAAAGCGCCCCTAATATGCCGGTCCATATAACAATCATTACGGTATTTAAAGCGCCAATATGCTGGCCCACCTTAATCAAAAGGTATAATTCTAGCGTCGGAACAATAATAAATAATAAAGCTAAATAAAAAAACATAGGCCTTCCCATGCTAAACTAAAATGAATCATAGCTATCCATACGGACTTTTCGCCTTGATAACTTCTTCTGGCTGTTCTTTCTTTTTGTCTCCAGTATGGCTTCCTTAACACTCCGAGGCATTTTAACCGGGATCCTTTTCTTTTTCTTCCTTGTTAATACCTCTATTTTGCGTTTAAGGCGTTCAATGGCAGCTTTTTTATTCTGTGCCTGCGAACGCTGCTCAGTGGCTACCGAGAAAATACCTGTCGGGATATGTGTAACCTTTACCGCGGTAAACCTTTTATTCTTATGCTGCCCGCCCGGCCCGCTGCTTTTGAAAAACTCTACCCTAATATCTTTTTCCAATAAATTCATTTTTATTTATCCCCTTTTACCATCGGCACAAAACGCACGGGAAGAAGCGACTTTCTGATAAATCCTTTTTCTGTCTTTGTAACCAGATAAAGCTCCTGGGAAAAAGAACCAACCGGGATAACCATCTTGCCGTTGACTTTTAATTGTTTTATCAACTCCGCGGGTATTTCGTCCGGAGCCGCAGTTACTATAATCTTATCAAAAGGAGCATTTTCAGGCCAGCCTTTGTAGCCGTCTGCGCACTTTACCTGAATATTTTTATAACCTAAACTCTCCAATCTATTCTTTGCCTCCTGTGCAAGAGGCTCTATTATTTCTATTGTGTATACTTCCTTGGCAATCTCGGCTAAAACTGCTGCCTGATAACCTGAGCCGGTCCCTATTTCTAACACCTTATCCTCAGGTTGTAAATCTAAAGCCTCAGTCATAAAAGCCACTATGTAAGGCTGGGAAATAGTTTGGCTATGGCCTATGGGCAAAGGCCCATCATCATAGGACTGGGACCTAACTTTCTCCGGAACAAAAAGATGGCGCTCGACCTTGCGCATGGCGCGAATAACCTCGGGATCCTTCACCCCGCGCGCCATAATCTGTTCATTAATCATCTCTTCCATCTTTTCGGAGTAATCCATACTATCAAAACCTGAACAAAAAATGAGAAATATGCCTAAGGATAATATCCTGGCCATCCAATATTTTATCTGAAAACTACGGCTGGCCACCTTGAAAATACCCACTCTATATGTTATGCTTTTGTTAGAAAAGTTAAGCGTTTACCCATTTATGCAAAAGCGGGATTTTAAGCGGTCCCGCTTTTATATTTATTGTACAGATGATACTACGCTACATTAGCGTAGTATCCACCAAAGCTTTCAATGTGCAGATACCGCATGACATTAATGCGGTATCCACCAATTATTCGATTGTATAGATACTGAAATACATTATTTCGGTATCCACCAATATTTTCATTGATAAAAGAAACGGCTAGGCGCCGAAACACATTGTTTCGGCATCCTAAGATACTGCATTACATTAATGCAGTATCCACCATTTATTTCATTAATGAAATAAATGGTGGAGGTGGTGGGATTCGAACCCACGTCCTCAAAAAATCCCACAAGCAGCTGCTACATGTTTGTTCTATTCTTTAGAATTCGCTTCTTTCTACTCCAATAGACAGGATTAAAAAGAAACTATCCTTTTAAAGGTTCGCCGCGCAAATAAAGGAGATTTACGCGACTATCCTGATTAAGTCGCCAACCTACCCCTCAGGCAGGGTAAATGGTGGCTTCAGCCTTAATTGAGGCCGAAGACTGGTGCTCCGCTGACTGCAGGAACAAAAGCAGCTCTTGCAACCATTGGAACTTCTGCTAAACGATTAACGTTTGCGTTTGTTTTGTACAGGGTGTTTTAAGAGGCCTCCCTGCACCTCTACATGCTCTACTCACAAGATTGTCCTGAGTCGAAACCTTTCACCCCCCAAGATTTATCCTGCATAGATAGATTAGTTTCAAAGAACGAGAAATTTATGCCTTGCGGCGGACTGCCCGCTTTAATTCCCTGTTAAGCTGGCGCTCTTTTATGTCACGGCGCCTGTCAAAAAGTTTTTTGCCTTTTGCCAACGCCAGTTCAACCTTGGCAAAACCCCTCTGGTTAAAATACATCTTAAGAGGGATAATGCTAAACCCCCGCTGGTTTACCTTGCCAGCTAATTTATTTATTTCGTTCTTATGTAAAAGGAGGCGGCGCGGCCTTGTCGGCTCTGGCTTATCAAACCCGTCCCGTTTTTCGTAGCTTGCTATGTGGCAGTTATAGAGTATTATACCACCTCTTTCTATGCGGGCAAAACTATCATTTAAACTCACCTGCTTATCCCTGACGGACTTTACCTCGCTGCCCTTCAATTCAATACCAGCCTCCACGTTGTCCATAATGGAATAATCGCGGAATGCCTTGCTATTGGTAGCAATAAGATTTTTTGACATATTAATTTATTATCTAATCAGAAAAGCGCTGAGGGCACTGAATAAAATCAGAAATAATGGTATGGTCAAAAGGCTTAAGACGTGTGTCCAGAATATCCCTAAACTTATAATATTATCTTTTTTGTCATAATTGCGCATAATAACTCCCAGCGATGTGGCCGAAGGCATAATGCTTTGGAGCAAAATTAAAAATGCGATTTCATAAACGGGCTTTATTAAAAATATAATACCAAAGAATAGCAAAGGTAAAAAAACGAGCTTGGCGACTACCAGATAAACAACCTGCTTGAGGCTCTCTTGGAGCTTAAAATCTATTTGCGCTAAATTACCTCCTACTACAAGCATCGCCAAAGGCAATGCGCACTCTCCGAACATCTTGACCGGCCTAATCAAAAACTGCGGTATGGAATTTGCCCACCCCAGCGATATAATAAATAAGGCTGCGAGCACGGCTATTACCGGCGGGCTCAGAAGCGAACTCAATTCAAATCTCTCCTTCTTTCCCCTTAGGTAAAAAACGCCCACCGACCACATAATCAAATTAAAACCCAACAAGAATAAAAATATATATATGAATACCTGCTCCTGACTTTCTATTGGCAATAAAAACGCCACCAGTATCAAAGGCAGATAGCCGGAATTCTGAAAAGTTACCAGGCTTATAAACTCTCTCTTAAACTTCTCTAAATCCTTGTCTAATTTTACAAACAATACTCCCGTAAGAATCCCAACCAGAGTAACAACGAAACTCATCAGAGGAAAAATCCACCAGTTGGAATAAACCTGAAAATTGAAATTCTCTATAAGTTTCGCAAATATGAAGCAGGGGAAAAACAAGATTATTGTTGCCCAACTTAAAAACTTCAGGTTTTCCGCGGAAGTTAATTTTCTCCTCGTAAGCAGATATCCGCTGAACCCCAGCAAAAATATCTGCAGTATCGCATTTGTCGTTATCTTTAAGGAATAAATAAAACTCATATCTCCACCATAAAATTAGGTTTCCAAGTCTATTATTTTAACTCTTGGACTCTGTCTTGACAAGCGGAAACCCAAGACAACAATCTATCCTACAATCCCCGCCCACTTTAGGCATGAAACCCGATTATTTTCTTCTCTTTTACCGGCGGCTCAAGGAGTTGCTTTATCGCCTCAAATATGACCTTTATGGTTTCATCATGCTCAGCATATTTCTTCTCAAGCGCATCAATCTTAGCAGCCAGCTCTTTATGGGTTAAAAGAATTTCTCTTAATTTGGTAAACGCGCGCATAATAAGAATATTAACTTGTATAGCTCTTTCACTATTTAACACACTTGAGAGCATAGCCACACCCTGTTCGGTAAAAGCATATGGCAGGTACTTAATATTCTTGCCTTGTTTCAAGGTCACAAATTGTGACCTTGAAGATTCTGCTTCTTCCCATGACAGCTGGAACATAAAATCTCCTGGAAAACGCTTGATATTTCTTTTTACGGCCTGGTTCAAAACTTTAGCCGGAACACCATAAAGCTTGGCCAAATCCCGATCCAGCATCACTTTTTTACCCCTTAATTCTTGAATCCTTGTAGCGATGATTTCTACGGCGATTGCTTTAGGCATTTTACCCTCCTTTTATTTGATAATAGATAAAAAATAATAGAATTGAACCAACTATAAATTACGGATAATTAATTTTCTTTGTTTTTATTAGCGAAGAACTTGCGAGGTATTAAATACTGACAGCGTGGGAAGGAAACGAAGATATGGTGCCAAAGGAGAGATTTGCCCGCCACAAAAATTAGGCGGGTCCGCCATTATTTATGGCGGGAACTCTTCACACATTAAACTTTTTACGACTAATATCTTAATGCCGAAGGTGGGAGTCGAACCCACAATCCCCGAAGGGAACTGCGCCCTGAACGCAGCGCGTATGCCAATTCCGCCACTTCGGCTCTGATTATTT
Organism: Candidatus Omnitrophota bacterium; assembly: GCA_028712915.1. Classification (GTDB taxonomy): domain Bacteria; phylum Omnitrophota; class Gorgyraeia; order Velamenicoccales; family JABMQK01; genus JAQTPJ01. The sequence continues at coordinate 7,590 of JAQTPJ010000002.1, read as the reverse complement.
ACAACTTCTTATTCGTTGCTGATATTTACGTAATCGCTAAAAGTTAAAGGCTCGCCTAATTCCTTTTTAATCGCCACTATCCTATCGGCGATATAAGGATGCGTGCGGTATAAAGACTTCGCGCGTATAGGCTCTTCTTTTTTCTTCTCCCTTAATTTCTCCAAAAAATCAATCATTGCCCTAGGGTTATATCCTGCTTTTTTTGCATAACGCGCGCCCAAAGTATCAGCCAACAATTCGTCCTCTCTGGAATAAGCCAAGAGTACATTCGTTAAAGCATAATTGGTGCCTGCAATCAAATCTGAATCGCCTGTAGAAATAGTCGCAAGACTAAGCAATGTATAACCCATAGATGCCTGTAATTTTTTGATACTGTGTTTCGCAACTATATGGCCTACTTCGTGCGCGATAACGCAGGCAAGCTGGTCATCATCATCTACAAAATCAATCAAACCGTCATATATATAAATGTAGCCTCCGGGCAACGCAAAGGCATTTACATTCGAACCATCTTCTTTTTCTTCCTCTTTAGCCTGAATTGCGCATACATGGTAACTTATATCGCCTCTATCAGCAACTGCGCTTATTTTATCGGCTATATTATTTAACCTCTCAATCACCAAGGGGTTTTTTACCAGTTCATATTCTTCTTCTACCTGCCGCGCCACGTTCCTGCCGATCGTCACTTCCTTCTCGGTGCTGTATAAAATCATCTCTTGCTTGCGGGTAACAGGATTGAATTCAGTGCAGCCGGATAAACCAAAACTAAAAGTTAACAAAAACAGCAAAACCCCTATTTTCCTAAGCATCTTATAAAGTTTTGCCAAAGGCAAACCCACCACATTATAAAAACAACCTTCTATCCGCTTTATGTAAAGGCCGCCCTGGCCCTGTATATCAAAAGATCCGGCAAAATGCAAAGGGTTATTGCGCGAAAAATACCGCGCTATTTCCCCGTCGGACAAATTATGCATATAAACTTTGGTCTTCTCATAATCCAAGAGTAATTTATTTTTTTCTTTATCTAAAACCGCAACTCCTGTATAGACCCAGTGCGGCTTCCTGGATAAAGCCTTTAACATGGCCTTTGCGTCTTTTATGTTTCTGGGTTTACCAAAAACAAATCCCTTCCTAAAAACCAAAGTATCCGCTGAAACTATAATGCCTGTTTTTACCCGCCTGGCCACATCTTTCAACTTCCTCAGGGCGTTATCCTTGACTAAACTGCTGAAAGAACAATTGGTATTCCTTGATTCCCTGGCGCTGGAAGCGACAACCTTAACTTTGAAACCGCAATTTTCCAGAATCTGACGCCGCGCCTTAGACCTGGAAGCAAGAATAATCTCTATATTATTACGGGACATCCTATTATATTCTACGATAAATATTATTTCTACGGCCGGCAGGGATAAAATCTAAAGAATTAACGTTTAGGATTGTTTCTAAACTCCTCTATATTGAAAAGGGATATTAACTTACATTTTAATTTCTTCAACCCTTCCCTTGCCCCTTGGTTCCTATCCACAAGCACAATGACTTTATCAACCCTTAGTCCTTTTTTCTTAAGGCACGATACTGTTTCAATTAACGAGCCGCCTGTTGTAGCCACATCATCAACTACCACCACGCAAGAGCCTTTTTTAATCTTAGGGCCTTCTATTTGGCGCTGCAGGCCATGAGATTTTGCGCTCCTGCGCACTAAAAATGCCTTTATGGGCTTGTTATATTTAACCAAACTCAGCACAGAAACAGCCCCCACAATAGGATCTGCGCCTATGGTGGGCCCGCCTACGGCGTCAATCTTTTTGCCTTTTATGGCATCTAATATCAAAAGCGCGGCTAAATATGCCCCCTTGGAGGTTAAGGTAACCTTCCTGCAGTCAATATAATAATCGCTCCTCTTGCCGCTGGAAAGCAGGAAATCACCTTCGCAATAGGCCTCTTTCTTAATGAGGCTGAATAATTCTCGTCTTAATTTGGCTATGCCTGGCGTATTCATAATGGTTATTCTACTAATAAACAATTTTGGTGTCAATTGATTTATGATGGAACTCTTAACCAAATTGACAAAGTTGCTACTTAATGTTAATATGGTTAAAATGTTAAAAACAATTCTCGAATCATTCATTAATATAGTCTACCCGCCAATATGCGTAACGTGCAATAAACCAAACGGCCTAAGGGAAAACCAGGGGCTTATATGCCATGAATGCTACTATGGGATAAAGAGGCACATCCCGCCTTTCTGCCTAAAATGCGGCAGAGGACTCAATAGCTTAGAAAGTATTTCCAGCGGCGTATGCCGCGGCTGCGCAAAAAAACACTACTATTTCGACCAGGCCTATTCTATGTGCGTATATGATGGGCCTATAAAAGAACTGATACACAGGTTCAAATATAACTATAAGCTGCAATATAAAACAGTGTTTGAAAACCTATTAAAAGAATTCCTGCAGAGTTTCAACGTACTACGGGATATCGACTTAATAATACCGATACCCCTACATCCTGTAAAACTTAGAGAAAGAGAATACAACCAGTCGCAGATATTAGCGGCTATGGCAAGCCAGATACTTCAGAAACCCGTCGGCTCGGATATTTTATCCCGTAGCCGTAATACAAAACCTCAAATAGACTTAAAAGAAGAAGCGAGAATGAAGAATATCCATGGCTGTTTCACGGTTAAAAACGGCGATAAAGTTAAATCCAAACAGATATTGCTGGTTGACGATGTATTGACTACCGGCACGACTCTTTCCGAGGCGGCGCGGATGCTCAAACAACATCAACCGGAAAAAATCTGCGTATTGACGCTGGCAAGCTAAAACAATGAGAATAATACATAATTACATGCTTAAAGAATTTTTCGCCGCCCTGTTTTTATCTATATTTATATTAATCTTTGTTATGATGCTGGGTAACATCATCTCCCTCGTAGGGATGATTATGTCAAAAGGGGTTTCAGCGTTAACTATACTTAAATTGCTATTCTATATGATGCCCTACTCTCTGCAGTTCGTATTCCCAATCGCCATTATGGCGGCTTTGCTCCTGTCCCTGGGCAGGCTATCCTCAGATAACGAAATCATAAGCATACGCGCAAGCGGCATGAGCACACTTAGGTTGATAATGCCGTTTCTGGTCTTAGGGGTAGTCTTTAGCCTATTCTCTATCTTACTACAAGACCGTATAACGCCTACAGCCCATCTTAAGAGGCGCCAAATAATGGTAGAGATCGGCAGTAAAAATCCTGCTATTACCTTAGAACCGGGAATATTCATTAATTCATTCGACAAATACATTATTTTTGTATATGAAGTCAACGGCAACAAATTCCGCCATATCAGGATATACGAACCTCAGGGCGACGATAAACCCCCGCGTACCATAATCGCCAAACGCGGAGAATTTATAGCCATTCCAGAGAAGAATATAATAAAGTTAAAACTTATCGATGGGACATCCGATGAAATAAACCCCACTGATCCCAACAGCCTATATAAAATGAATTTTCATACTTATTTTATGACGCTGGATTTTGCACAAGGAGGTTCTGCCGCGGGCATAGGCAAAAAGGCAAAGGATATGAGCCTGAAGGAATTATGGGCCGAGGTCCGCCAATTAAGAAAAATGAAGATCAATGACGACCCCATAGCTACGGAATTTCACAAAAGGATTGCTATGTCTTTCTCTATCCTAATTTTCTTCCTGGTGGGCGTCCCCCTGGGCATTATTACCCGCAGAAGGGAAAAAGCGGCGAATATCGCTTTGGCGGTAATGGTAGTGGGGATTTATTTTATATTAACCCTATGCGTAGAGGCGCTGAGCAAACAAGGCAATTTATCTCCTTCCTCCGGCATGTGGATACCAAATATAATCTTCGGAGCAATAGGAACATATCTATCGATAAAACTATGCGTATTCTAGATAAACATATAACCAAAGAATTCATTTCGTCGCTCCTTACCTGCCTTGCCATATTTTTATTCCTGTTTGTCATCATAGACAGCTTTACCAACCTCGATGACTTTATAAAAAACAAAATCCCTTTGATGATAGTAGCAAAATACTACCTTGCCATAATTCCTATGGTCTTTGTGCAGACATCGCCTATCGCCTGTTTAATGGCGATAATTTACACAATGGGCAAACTAAATTACAACAATGAATTAATCGCCATGAGAAGCAGCGGCTTAAGCATATATAAAATCGTGATGCCACTTTTTATTGTAGGAGTAATACTTAGCCTGATTTCTTTTCTAGTCACGGAAAAGGTTTTGCCCGTAACCCAGCATCTATCAGATACAATAAAGGCGCAATACATAGAAGAAAAACACACGACGGAAGAAACATATAAAAATCTGGCTATCTACGGATTCAATAATAAGCAGATGTTCATAAATTCTTTCAATGCCAAGACAAATGTAATGGAAGGCCTGACAATTTTAAAACATGACAGAAGGCAAAATGTCATTTCCAAGGTATTCGCCAATAAAGTCAAGTGGGAAAATGGCGTATGGATTGCGGAACAATATTTACTTTACAACTTTGACCAATACAACCATGTTATTGACTCGCGATATTTAGAAAACTATACGTTCAAAATGGAAGAAACTCCAAGCGACATACTCAAACAGAGGCAAAAAATAAACTATATGAATTCGCGGGAATTATTCAGTTATATAAACAGGCTATCGGGCAGCGGGGCAGAAACCGCGCTTCGCTATCTCTGGATAGAATTCTACCAGAAAATGCTATCGCACTTTACGCCTCTTATAATGATTCTTATAGGCTTGCCTTGCGCGATAACCGTGCGTAGAAAAGGGATTGGTTTTTCGTCGGTGGGAATAAGCGTCTTGGTGGCGCTATTGTATTATGTGATACTGGCGGTAAGTATTGCTCTGGGCAAAAGCAGCGTTTTCCCCGCCCTTGCCTCTGTATTGATTACGCCTGTTCTTTTTATCTGCGTTGCCGTATTCCTGATTTCCATAAACCCCTAAATTAATCTTCCTACTTAATATAAATCCTCGGCACCCTCTTAGAAATCCAACAGACAACTTCGTAAGAAATAGTTGAACATAAATGAGCAATTTCCTCCGCGGATATCTCTGAATTTCTCTGCTTGCCTATTAATACCACCTCATCGCCTAATTTTGCGTCAACGCCGCTGGCATCAACCATTGTATGGTCCATGCATATCCTGCCTATTACAGGGCAACGTTTGCCGTTGATTAATACCTGCGCCCTGTTAGACAAAAGCCTGTTGTATCCGTCGGCATAGCCTACGGGCAATGTGGCGATTTTTGTTTTTTTAGTAGTAACGAATGTCCTGCCGTAACTAATCGAGCGACCGGCAGGCACTTCTTTCAAATATGTAATCTCTGTTTTAAACCTCATTACCGGCTTCAGCTTGATAATTTTCTTCGTATTTATATCGGCGTACAAACCATAAATCATAAGGCCGGGCCTTACTAAACTAAAATGAGCGTCCTTATAACGCATAATGCCTACGCTGTTGGCTGCGTGCCTTAAAGGAATATTGATGCCGCTTCTTTCTAAATCATCTATAAGGCTGTCAAATGAAGCTATCTGCAGCTTTGTAAATTCTTCATCCTCGTCCGCGCTGGGAAAATGCGTATAGATACCTTCTAAAATCAGGTTCTTTAATTTAGATACCTCTTTTATAAAATCCATCGAGTCTTTATGCCATATGCCAATCCTGCCCATGCCCGTGTCTATCTTAATATGGATGGGTAATTTCCTGACTCTTTTTTTCAACTCCCTATCCAACAATACCGCCGTCTCCAAATCTGCGATGGCCGGCGTAACATTATAATCTATTAAAGTGGGAATCTCGCTGGCATAACAAGCTGTCAGCAAAAGAATCGATGTTTTTATCTTATTTTTTCTTAATTCAACCGCTTCTGACATTGTAGCCACGCCAAAATATTTGGCGCCGCAGGAAATAAGCCTCTTGACGATTTCTACCGCGCCGTGACCGTAGGCGTCAGCCTTAACCACGACTAAAATCCCAGCCCTGTTTCCCACCCTCTTTTTTACCTGTTTAAAATTATGCTCGGCGGCAGATAAATCAATCTCTACCTTTGTCGGCCTATATAGATTGTTATAAAAGTGGTTCATTCTACTGGTTTCCTTACTTGGCAGTCTTTCGGGTACATATAAAACGGCGATACATCAAACGAACTAACCCGGCTGCCGATATTATTCTTAATCCAGTAAATCATCGCCTTGCTTGTAAGCCTGTAGCCTTTATTACCTATTATGCTACTTTCAGGAAAAACTTTTTCTATATTATCTTTATAGTCCAAGGTCGCGTCGCCGCAAAAATATATCTTGTGCTGCTTGCTGATTTTACTTAACCGATTCAGCATCTGCTTAACATCCGTCAACGCATACGAAGAAATCCTCCTGAAATTCCTACTATTAACATAGACAGCGCTGTACACATTGCCCCGGCGCGCATCCTGCATAACGCACAATAAATCTGAGAAATCGTCTTTGAGGCTCCAAGCCAACAAATCCAAACTTTTATAGGCTATTATCGGCTTTTTAAAAGAATACGCCAACGCCTTTACTACGCTTAACCCTATACGCATGCCCGTAAAAGAACCCGGGCCGTTACAGACGCCAAAATAATCTATGTCTTCTATTTTAACCTTGGCTTTCCCGAGAAGAGACTTTATTAATAACAGCACGCCCTCATATTCTCCGAATTTCAAATCTTTTTCTACGCTAAAGAATTTATTCCCGGATAATAAGGCTATGCGGATAACTCTGGTCGCCGTGTCTATAGCCAGTATCTTCACTTGAATATTTCCTCCAGAGTTTTTCCTCTTTCTGCGTCTTCAGCCACGGACAACAACCTCGTCAGGGCAATAACCATAAAATCTTCCGTAAAGAATCTGGTGTAATTCTTATCAAGTATGCCCCAGGTCAGGCGGTCTTTAATCCTAAAAACCAGCCAACCGCTCTGAATAAATGCAAAATCGGGAATCCTGTTATAATTATAACGGATTACGTCTTTTAATTTCACTCTTATATACGGCAGAGGCATCCACTCAAAACCCAAACCTATATACTGAATGCCTATAATTACCTGCCTGCCTTTATAAACCCCTTCTATCTCGCCCTTGGAATATAAAGGCATCAGCCGTTTTCTGGGTTTTTCCTGACAACTAATAATTTCGCAGGAAATATTTAGATAACCGCTGACTATTTTTCTAATCCTATAGAGCCAGTAGTAACTGATAACTGACAAAAATATTGCCCCTATAACAAAATAAATAAATTCCAAAGAAAACAATAAATCCATAAAACACCTCTATGCCTTAATAAGTTTGATGTCTTCAAGCAGATTGTAATACCTGTCACCGCAGGCATTTATATTTATGAGTCTTGAATTTTGCGACTTGATTTTAATCTTTACCTTCAGGCAATCCTTAGGCAATAATCCATCGGCCCTATCAGCCCACTCGATTACGCATATGGCGTCGCTGCCTATAAAATCCTCGTAACCAATGTCTTCTAATTCTCTCAAAGATTTAAGCCTGTATAAATCAAAGTGGCACA
>JAQTPJ010000107.1 GCA_028712915.1 Candidatus Omnitrophota bacterium | reverse complement strand
AAGGCGCAGAAAACAGAGGGGGCGTCAGTAAAGAACTGCTTGCTATACAACAAAAACCGCTTCCTAGGGCAGTAATCCCCCAAGAAAAACCAAGAATAGAGCAACCCTACAAGCTAAAAATGGAGGAATTCTCCAAACCACAGGAGACCATTGCCGTCCCAAAACCAGAACTGCCTGCGCCAAGCCTCAAGAAACAAAAGATAACCCTAAAAGAACTCCCCGTGGAAACATCCAAAGACCCTGTCTATTTAGGCTATAGAGACATAATAAGAAAAAAAATACAGGACAGGGTATATCACTATTCAGAGCAATACTTTTACTTTGACTATCCGCGCCAAGGCAGGGTATTTGTCTCTTTTACCCTTAACCCTAACGGCGAACTGGTAAACCTTGCTATCGTGGAAAACAAATCCTCGAAAGACAATATCCTCAAAAAAATAGTCACCACAGCCATAGAAAAATCATCTCCTTTCCAGAAATTCCCTAAAGATTTAAAGCGCGAAGAGCATTCTTTTAATCTGGAAATTTCGTTCGAAACACAATAACCAAACATAAAGGCAAAGCCTTAAGTTGGTATTGACATATTAAAGGTTAAATGATATATTTATGGGGTTAAAAAGGGAGAGTGATATAAAATGACAGAAGTAGAAGTCCGTAGTAATGAAAGTTTTGAATCCGCGCTTCGCCGATTCAAGAAAAAGATCGAACGCGACGGTATCCTTCGCGAATTAAAAGATAGAAAACACTACGAGAAACCTAGCGAGAAGAAGAGAAAAAAAACTCGCAAAAAGTTTTAATGCTTGCGCTGTCTACGTCTTGGAATCAGGGTTCCTGCAGGTCTGCCGAGAATACGATAGAACAGATAAAAGGCTTGGGTTTCGAGTGTGTTGAGCTGTGTTTTTCTCACACGCAAAAAGACCTAAAAGAAATACTCAAGAGCCGCATAAAAGTTACAAGCCTTCATAATTTTTGCCCTATTCCTGACGGCCTGCCTAGAAAAAAGGCGCTGCCGGATTGTTTCAGCCTGGCGTCGACAAACACAGAAGAAAGAAAAAAAGCCGTAAAACTTACTAAAAGAACAATTCTTTCCGCACGGAAATTCAAAGCCAAAGCAGTTGTCTTGCACACAGGCAGAGTAGAGATACCCGATTACACAAAACAGCTGATAAAGATTTTAAGCCGTAAAAAGGAAACAAGGCCTGATAAATTCGCCTCATTAAGAGAACTGGAAATCCAGGAAAGAAAAAACAACAAGGTAGAATTTTTAGACAATATATTTCTAAGCATAAAAGAGCTGGCTGATTTTGCTTTTAACGAAGGGGTCCTTTTAGGCATAGAAAACAGGATATATATCAGAGAGATACCTAATTTCCAGGAGATAAAAATCTTCACTGATAATTTCCATAAAAAAGGTGTTGGATACTGGCACGATACAGGCCACGCATACATCTTGGAAAAACTAGGTTTTGCAAAACATACTGACTATCTTAAGACTTACTCGCGATACCTTCTGGGAATACATATCCATGACGTAAAAGGCTTTGTTGACCACAACGCGCCTTTCAGCGGAGAAATAGATTTCACAGAATTTAGACCTTATATAAAAAAAGACACTATAAAAGTAGTAGAGGCGCATAAGCCGGCCAGCGCAAAAGAACTGATACAAGCAAGAAAAAAACTGGAAAAGCTGTATAACTAATCTATATGGTAAGAAGGCCGATAGTAGCCGACAAGTTCTATCCCGGCAGCAAAAACCTGCTAGAAAAACAAATCCGCTCTTTTACAAAAGAAAACTTACAGGAAAACGCCCTGGCCTGCATAATGCCGCACGCAGGGTATATGTACTCAGGGGCAGTAGCCACACAAACAGCGTCCAGCGTAAAGATTAAAAAAAACATTATCCTGTTAGGCCCTAGCCATACGGGGCTAGGAAACAGATTTAGCATTATGTCAAAAGGCAAATGGCAGACGCCCTTAGGAGAAATCGATATCAACTGCTCCATAGCGGAAATCATAAAAAAAGAATACCCGGCCGTCAAAGAAGACGAAACCGCCCACGCCTACGAACATTCCCTGGAAGTAGAACTGCCGATACTACAAATGCTTTCAAAGGCGGATTTCTCTATAGTGCCTTTAGTATTGATGCCGGCTGAGAAATCAGAATACGAAAAAATATCACAGGCTATATACAACGCGCTAAGCGAGTTAAAAATAAAAGACGAAACACTTATCGTGGCAAGCTCCGACATGACTCACTATGAAACACAGGAATCTGCCAAGAAAAAAGATGCCCTAGCCATTGAAGCCATACTAAACCTGGATGAAGATTTGCTTATGGAACGCGTTAAAAAATATGACATATCCATGTGTGGATATGTTCCAGTAGTAATTACAATTATGGCCGCGAAGAAATTAGGGGCAAAAAAAGCAAAATTAATAAAATACCAAACCAGTGGTGACATCTCCGGAGACTATGAAGCAGTCGTAGGTTATGCCGGCATCATTATTTCTTAAAGAAAGGACGCCAAGATGGAAGAAAAAGATAAGAAAGTAGACGAATCATGGAAAGACTCGGTAGAAAAAGAAAAGGTAGAAATCCCTGAAGAAGAAAAAATGCATATCCCGGAGGCAAACTTCGGATTTTTTATCACTACCTTGGGCATACAGGTAGCCATAGCATTAGGGGAAATCCCCAACCCTATTACCAATAAAACAGAGGAAAATATTGACCAGGCAAAATACCTAATAGATACCCTGGAAATGCTGCAGGAAAAAACAAAGAATAACCTTAGTAAAGAAGAAGACAGCCTTTTAAGCGGGATACTTTATGATTTTCGCTTAAAATTCGTGCAGAAGAAAGAAAGGATAAACACATGATAGACGAAGAACTATTAAAAATACTTGCTTGCCCAGCCTGCAAAGCGGATGTAAAATTAGAAGATAATAAGATTGTTTGTACAAAGTGTAACAGGAAATACCCTATAAAAGACGGCATCCCCGTAATGCTTATTGACGAAGCAGAATAATACAGGAGGCTCCGCATGGCAAAGAAGATACTGATTATACATGGCCCTAACCTTAACCTTTTAGGAAAAAGAGAGCCAAAAATTTATGGCAAGTTTTCATTGGCAGAAATCAATAAATCGCTCTTGGCATTGGCCAAAAAGAATAAAGTGGACCTTAAGACGGCCCAGTCTAACCATGAAGGCGAAATCGTTGACCTCTTCGGAGAATCCAAGGGTAAATTCGACGCGATTATCATTAATCCTGCCGGCTACACACATACAAGCGTGGCTATAAGAGACGCTATCGTAGCCTGTGGTATTCCTACAATAGAAGTCCACCTCTCCAATATCTATGCCAGAGAAAGCTTCAGACAGACATCCCTGATTGCGCCTGTCTGCAAAGGCCAAATTTCAGGTTTCGGCAGCCTAAGCTACATTTTGGCGTTGGAAGCAGCCATCGACATCTGCAAAAGCAAGAAATGAATTCCAGAATATCGCGCTTAAGAAATGCCTTAGAGAAGAAAGATATAGAATCTATTATTCTATTTAACCCCGCCAATATATCTTATCTTGCAGGTTTTCCCGTTGAAGATTCATACATTTTCCTGGATAATAAAGAGGCGTTGCTTATTACCGACTCCAGATATTCCAAAGAATACCGGAAAATATTAAACAGCAAAGAAATAAGCATAGTAGAGATAAAAAAATCGCTGCTGCATACGCTTAAAAAATTAAAAATAAAGAAATTGGCCTTTGAGCAAAAACATGTAAGTTTCTACCTCTACCAGAAACTAAAAGCCCTGTTTGAAGATAAATTAACCCCTGCCAGCGACATAGTGGAAGAACTGCGCATGATAAAAGAAAAAGGGGAATTGGAATCGATAAAAAAAGCTGTAGGCATAACACTGGAAACCTTCGGATATATAGAAAAAATACTGGAGCCGGGCATAAGGGAAATAGAGGTTGCGGCAGAGATAGAACGCTACATACGTTATAAAGGCTCTACGGGCACGGCCTTCAATACAATAGTAGCATCCGGGCCCAATTCCAGTTTCCCTCACGCTAAAATAACCCAGAGAAAAATAAGAAAAAACGAACCCATAATGATCGACTTGGGGTTAGACTTCCAAGGCTATAAGTCTGACTTGACAAGGGTGTTCTTTTTGGGTAAAATGAACCCTCTATTTAAGAAGGTATATGGCATTGTAGAGGTTGCTTTAGAAAGAGCAAAAAAAACCATTAAACCAGGTATACCCATAAATTACATAGATAAACAAGCCAGGGAATTCATCAAGGATAAAGGATTCGGCCATTGTTTCAAGCACTCATTAGGCCATGGCATAGGCCTAGAAGTCCACGAACAACCGAGAATATCC
>JAQTPJ010000106.1 GCA_028712915.1 Candidatus Omnitrophota bacterium | reverse complement strand
ATAATTAGCCTCGTGAGGAAAAAGCGCGGCAGGGTTTTAGATATAGGTTGCGGGTTGGGAGATATCCTGAGTATATTTAAAGAAAATAAATGGGATGTTGAAGGCATAGAGTTTAACCCTTTTGCCGCTAATTACGCAAAAGAACAATTTGGCGTTTCGGTGGTCAATAAAAGCGTTTTTGACTTCGATGAAGCGGACAAGTTCGACGTGATAATGCTTTGGGGAGTTTTAGAGCATTTATATAATCCCCGGAAGATATTGGCTAAATGCCATAAGTTACTGTCTGAAGAAGGGCTGCTGGTAATGGAGGTCCCCTCGGCTGATTCTTTATTAGTAAGGTATGCGGAAGCTACCCACAAAAAGGCCGATAGGATTATAGAGGGTGATAAGCACCTTATATTATTCTCCGTTGCCTCATTCAAAGGAATGTTGGAGAAAAGCGGCTTTGAGGTTAGAAAGTTGTTAAGCAACGGATTGGATATGGCTACCATAGACAGGTTGTTTTTAGAGAATAAATTATCGGCAGAATCAATCGATGCAATTCAAAAAGCGTTAGATGAATCTTTGCAGGGCGATTTATTAAGAGGGTTCTTTACAAAAAGGCCGTAAAATGAACATTGTAGGGATAATTCCAGCAAGGATGGGTTCAAGCCGTTTCCCGGGGAAACCCTTAAAGAATATACTGGGCAAGCCTATGATAGCCCACGTCTATCACAGAAGCAAAATGGCTAATATCCTTAAAGATGTTTATATTGCCACATGTGATAAAGAGATAGAAAGTTATTGCTTAAAAAATAATTTGAACGTAGTGATGACCAGTAAAAAGCATAAACGCGCTTCTGACAGGACTGCAGAGGCGATGTTGAAAATAGAAAAGCAACTGAATAAAAGCATAGATATTATCGTTATGATCCAGGGCGATGAACCTATGATTTGGCCGCAGATGATAAAAGAATCTTTAAAACCAATGCTGCATGACAAAAATATCCAGGTGGTTAACCTTATGGCTGCGCTTAAATCTCCGGATGAATATAAGGACATAAACGAAGTCAAGGTTGTCGCGGATTTATCCAATTTCGCTTTGTATTTTTCCAGAGAGCCCATTCCTAATTTCAGGGCGAGGAATAGGGCGGCTGTGACATACAAGCAAGTTTGCGTAATTCCCTTTAGGCGCGATTTCTTGATAAAGTTTAATAGGCTTAGCCCTACACCTTTGGAGATAGCAGAATCAGTTGATATGTTAAGGATTTTAGAACACGGCTATAAAGTAAAAATGGTTTTAACCAAATTTAATACCTGTAGCGTTGATACGCCGCAAGATTTATGCCAGGTAGAGAAATTAATGCAAAAAGACCCTTTGATTAAAAAATACTGATATGAAGAAGATTGCAGTAACAACAACAGGATTTGCAGTTTATTCGAAGCTTCCTTTGGATTTACTAAAGAAAAAAGGCTATGGAGTAGTATTAAATCCCTACGGCAGAAAATTAATGCCGAATGAACTCATTAATATCGCTAAAGGTGCTATAGGCATAATCGCCGGCACGGAGAATATAACAGGAAAAGAACTTAAAAAGATGACTGGATTAAAGGTGATTTCGCGTTGCGGGACAGGACTGGATAGTGTTGACGTAAAATCAGCTAAAAAGTTAGGGATAAAGGTATTCAATACCCCTGATGCGCCAACAGACGCGGTTGCAGAATTAACAATAGGTTTGATGTTCGCTTTGCTTCGCAAGATACCAATAGCTGATCGAGAAATAAGAAGCAAAATCTGGAAGAAAAGAATGGGCAGCCTTATCTGTGGCAAACAAGTCGGAATTGTTGGCTTTGGAAGAATTGGCAGAAAGGTGGCAGGCACTCTTAGGGCAATGGGAGCCAGAGTTTATTTTGCAGACCCCAATATTACAAAAAAGAGAATAGGTTCGTTTTCTAAGGTTGAATTTAACCGGCTTTTAGAAAAATCAGATATTATTAGTTTGCATTTATCTTATTCAAGAGGCAGTGGTAAATTATTTGGCAAAAAAGAGATTTCGCGCATGAAAGATGGTGCCTTTCTTATAAATTGTTCGCGGGGAGGCATAGTTGATGAAAGGGTTCTTTATAAAGCGCTTAAGAATGGAAAATTAGGCGGAGCTGCTATGGATGTATTTGAAGAGGAGCCTTATTGCGGTCCGCTTAGAGAATTGGACAATGTGGTTTTAACGCCTCATATCGGCAGCTATGCCGTAGAATCGCGCATACAAATGGAAAAAGAAGCGGCGTTAAATCTTATAAGGGGATTAAAGAATGACTAAATATTGTTTTTTATCGCATGAAATCAAGGATAATATGCCTGAATACGGCGGCGAAGGCATCGTTTTAAAGCACACAGCAAACAAGGCTGTTTCCCGCGGAGATTCTTGCAATATAATCAGCACAGAATTAAGCAGTCATTTAGGGACTCACATAGATTGCCCCAGGCATTTTTTTGATAAGGCCGGGGCCTTTACTGAATATCCTGCTGAATTTTGGGTTTTTAACCGCCCATTTTTATTGAACTTAGACATTAATGAAGACGAAATTATCGGGAAAGATGTTTTTTCGGCGGTACCCGACGACACAGACATTATTTTAATAAAGACAGGGTTCCAAAAATTTAGAGGACAAAAGAAATATGGCTTTAACAACCCTGGAATATCTGCGGAAGCCGCGATTTGGTTAAGAGAGAATAAACCTAAGGTAAAGGTTGTAGGCATAGATTTTATATCCATATCGCCTTATCAGGACCGCCAGGCAGGAAGGCAGGCGCATAAAGCCTTCCTTGATCCAAATGGTAAAAATAAGCCTATCCTAATTTTAGAAGATATGAATCTTGCAGAAGCAAATAATAAACTGTCAGACGTGTGGGTATTTCCTTTGAGGGTAAGTTCGTGGGATAGCTCACCATGCACAGTCATAGGAAGAGTAAAGGATTAAAATAAAAAAGGGGTGCGATTATGAAAATAGTAGTTTTTGGAGGTTCGGGTTTTTTAGGAAGCCATGTAGCTGACTATCTTACGGAGAATAACCATAAGGTTTTAGTGTTTGACAAAAGGCCTTCGCCGTACTTAAAGCCTTCGCAAGAGATGATTATAGGAGATATTTTAGACAGGGAGGCTGTTAAGGAAATTACCAAAGGCGTTGATATTGTGTATCATTTTGCTGGTATTGTAGACATAAATCAGGCCAAAGATGAACCATATCAGGCTATTTATACCAATATTATCGGCACCACAAATATACTTGAGGCCTGCAGGCTAAATAATGTAAAACGCTTCATATTCGCCAGCAGCGTTTACGTATACAGCGAAGCAGGTTCATTTTACCGGGCGAGCAAA
The DNA here is from genome assembly GCA_028712915.1 of Candidatus Omnitrophota bacterium. Taxonomy (GTDB): domain Bacteria; phylum Omnitrophota; class Gorgyraeia; order Velamenicoccales; family JABMQK01; genus JAQTPJ01. The sequence goes on along the minus strand of JAQTPJ010000106.1, from coordinate 1,031 downwards.
CAGGCATGCGAGATTATAATTGAAAACTACCATAAACAATATAATGTCGACTTTACTATTTTAAGATATGGTTCTCTATATGGGCCCAGAGCTGATGAATCCAACTGGATAAATACAATACTGAAGCAGGCACTTAGCGAGAAAAAGATTACCCGCATAGGAGACGGTAATGAAATCCGGGAGTATATACATGTCTATGACGCTGCTAGGCTTAGCGTCAAAGTTTCCAGCGAGGAATATAAGAATCAATACGTGATGATAACCGGCCATCAGTCCATCCGCATAAAAGACCTGTTGGTCATGATAAAAGAAATGCTGAATAACGAAATCGAACTGGAGTTTACAAAGGAAGACTACGACGAGCACTATGAAATAACACCTTATAATTTCAGGCCCAAGCTGGCTAAGCGCCTTTTTGATTCGAGCTATGTGGATTTAGGCCAGGGCCTTTTAGAGCAGCTTCATACATTGTTTGATAAAAAAACAAAAAAGAGCGTTAAGGCTTAATTATGAAAGAAACTGATATCCGGCCCAAGAAACTCTACGGTAAATTTATTGATTTGCTGAATAAAGAGGTCTCGGATAAATTCAAGCAGGCCAGGTTTAAGAAAATTAACTGCCCAGCATGTGAATCCGAATACTATACGCCGATTTTCAGAAAATTCGGGTTCAGTTATTGCGAATGCCGTAAATGCAGCACGATTTTTGTAAACCCTATGCCCGAGGATCGGCACATCAAAGATTATTATAAAAATTCGAAAGCGATTAAATTCTTAGCGGAGAAGATTTATCAGGGCACTGCGCAAGCCAGAAAAATTAAAATTTTTAGGCCCAGAGCCAAAATCATAAAGAATTTAATCCGCGAATACAGGCTTTCCAATTACGTGGTTTTAGACATAGGAGGCGGTTCTGGTTTGCTGGCTAATGAATTAAAGCGTTTGAATATAAAATGCCAGCTGATTGAACCCTCTGAGTGTCTAGCCAGGATGTGCTCGGCAAAACATATTAAGACACATAATGTATTTCTTGAG
>JAQTPJ010000105.1 GCA_028712915.1 Candidatus Omnitrophota bacterium | reverse complement strand
GCCGGTGATCATATTTATAAAATGGACTATTCTAAAATGATTAAACAACATTTAGAGACAAATGCCGATATGACCGTCGCCTGTGTGCCGATGCCGGTAGGATTAGCCAATCAATTAGGCGTTGTGGAAGTGGATAAAAACAGCATGGTGCGCGGCTTTGAGGAAAAGCCTCAAAAACCCAAGACTGTCATTGGCCAGCCCAATTCAATTTATGCCTCCATGGGGATATACTTATTCAAAAAGAATGTATTAAAAGAAGAATTGGAAGAAGATGCCAATAAAGAAACAGACCATGATTTTGGCAAAAACATAATCCCTCAGATGCTTAAAAAATCGCGCAAGGTATTCGTCTATAATTTCGGGGATGAAAAAGGAAAACCGCTTTACTGGCGCGATATCGGCACAAGGGACGCCTACTACCAGGCAAACATGGATTTAATTAAACCTGACTGCCAGTTTGATTTATTTGACAGAAGTTGGCCAATCAGGACATACCAGGAACAATTTCCTCCCGTGAAAGCAGAATACTTTGGCAAGCAGAAAAATGTATGCGTTAATTCCATAGTGAATTCTTTGGTTTCCGGCGGTTGCATCATAAGGGGCGGGGTGGTGCAGCGCTCAATCCTTTCGCCAAACGTCTGCATAGAAGATAATGCCGAGGTAAGCGATTCCATATTGATGGAAGGCGTAGTTGTTGAAAAAGGTTGCAAAATAAAAAACGCCATTATAGATAAAGATGTAAAAATCAGCGCTGATACTATTATTGGATACGACAAAGAAGCGGATATGAAAAAGTTTACATCTACCACTTCCGGAATAGTGCTGGTTGAAAAGAAGATGCAAATTTAATGCCTAATAATATTATAAAAGCAAGAATAAGCGACGCCAAGCAGATGCAGTCTTTGATTAATTTCTACGCGTCTAAAGACCTGATGATTTCCCGTTCATTAAACGAGATTTACGAAAATATCAGGGACTATTGGGTCTACAAAGAAAATAATAAAATAATCGGCTGCTGCGGTTTACACATAATCGGCTGGGATAATCTGGCGGAAATCAAATCCCTTGCCGTAGCGAAAACAAAACAAAAGAAAGGCATAGGCAAGAATTTGGTGGAAGCCTGCCTTAGAGAAGCAAGGACTTTAAAACTAAAGAAAATCTTCGCCCTGACGTATTCCCCGGGTTTTTTCAAAAAATTAGGGTTTAAAAGAATACCTAAATCAAAACTGCCCCATAAAATATGGGCAGAGTGCTGTAATTGCCCCAAGTTTCCAAACTGTAACGAAGAAGCGATGATTGTAACACTGAACCGCTGAGAAAAATTGCAACACTGAAGCCACTGAAAACTACTCAGTGCTTTCAGTAAGAATATCGTTAACATGAATTCCGTGTTTCAGTGGTTACAAAGGAGGATCAATGGACTATTTACTTAGTGATAATCAAAAAATGATTCAAAGTCTATGCAGGCAGATAGCCGAAGAAAAAATTATGCCGGTGGCTGCGGAATTAGATAAAAGCGAAGAATTCCCCTGGGAAATCATAAAGGTAATTGCGCAGGCTGATTTATTCAGCTTATTCATTGAGGAGAAATACGGCGGGATGGGCGGCGGAGTCTTAGAGCTATGCCTGGCGACCGAAGAGTTTTCCAGGGGTTGCGGAGGCGTTGCCGTATCTTACGCTGCTTCTGCGTTAGGCACATTTCCTATAATTTTATACGGCACTGAGGAACAAAAACAAAAATACCTGCCGGATATAGCAAAAGGCAAAAAGCTCGCCGCTTTTGGCTTAACAGAGCCGGCTGCCGGTTCAGACGCCAGCGCAATACAAACTACAGCCAAAAAAGAAGGCGACCATTATATTCTTAACGGCACAAAACATTTCATTACCAACGGCGGTGAAGCAGAGACATACACAATTATTGCCATGACCGATAAATCCAAAGGCGCAAGAGGCGCAAGCGCATTTGTCGTAGAAAAAGGCACTCCTGGTTTTACCTTCGGCAAAAAAGAGGACAAAATGGGTATACGCGCATCTTCAACGAGGGAATTAATATTCACAGATTGCAAAATCCCCAAAGAAAACCTATTAGGAAAAGAAGGACAAGGTTTCATAATTACCATGAAAACATTTGACATATCTAGGCCGGGAGTTGCGGCTCAGGCGCTGGGAATAGCACAGGGCGCCCTGGATGCCGCGGTAAAATATTCCAAAGAAAGAATACAATTTGATAAACCTATTTCCAGTTTCCAGGGTATTCAATTCATGCTCGCCGATATGACTACGCAAATAGAAGCAGCAAGGGCCCTAATATACGCCACCGCCAGGGAAATAGACAGCGGCAGTAAAACCGCAGCAAAAGACTCAGCAATGGCAAAATTATTCGCCTCGGATGTAGCTATGAAAGTGACCACTGACGCCGTACAAATCTTCGGCGGTTACGGTTACATGAAAGAATATCCCGTGGAAAAATATATGCGCGACGCAAAAATAACACAGATATACGAAGGCACAAACCAGATACAAAGAAGCATTATCGCTTCAGCCTTAATTAAAGAAGCCGGCAAAAATAAAAAATAATGAATATTGTTGTCTGCATAAAACAGGTTCCGGAAACCACGCAGGTTCAGATTGACCCTAAAACAAACACTCTAATCCGCGAAGGGGTTACATCTATAATCAATCCCTTTGACATGTACGCTATCGAAGAAGGCATAAGGCTTAAGGAGAAATTCGGCGGAAAAACAACGGTTATAACAATGGGGCCGCCGCAGGCTGACTCCGCGCTGCGCGAAGCCATATCTTTGGGCTGCGACGAAGGAATCCTTTTAAGCGACAGGGCGTTTGCCGGTTCAGACACATTAGCCACAAGCTACACTATGGCTATGGCCATTAGGAAGATAAAAGAATTTGACATGATTATCTGTGGCAAACAGGCTTCCGACGGAGACACAGCACAGGTAGGCCCTGGCATTTCTGCCCATTTAGACATCCCCCAGATTACCTATGTGAAGAAAATCGAAGAGATTAAAGATAACCAGATAGTGGTTGAACGCATGACAGAGGAGGGTTTTGAAATTATAAAAATGCCCCTGCCGTGCCTTATCACAGTAGTTAAAGAAATAAACGAACCAAGATTGCCGTCTTTAAAAGGCATGATGCGCGCTAAAAGCGCTAAAATTAATATGTGGAAAGCTATAGATCTGGAAATGGAAGAAGACAGGATTGGTTTAAGAGGCTCGCCTACACAGGTAATAAAGATTTTTACGCCGCAGGCCAGGCCAAAGGGTCAGATATTCGACGGCAGCCCGGAAGAGGCCGTGGAAAAATTATTAGACACATTAAAAGACTTAACGATTTGATATGAGCATAAAAATCATACCGGAAAAATGCGTTGGATGCCAGATATGCGTTAAAGTATGCCCTTTTACGGCCATCTCTATGGTAAATAAAAAGGCTGTAATCGATTTAGACAAATGCACTCTATGCAGCGCATGCGTAGAGGCATGCAAATTTTCGGCCATTGAATTAGAGAGAGAATTCAATAAGACGCAAAACTTAGAGCAGTATAAGGGCGTATGGGTATTTGGCGAGCAGAAAAAAGGAATCGTTCAGCCAGTAGTATACGAGTTATTAGGAAAAGGCGGAGAGCTTGCCAAGAAATTGCACACTCAACTCTCATGCGTATTGCTGGGCCATAACATAAAAGACCAAGCCCAGGAATTAATATACCGCGGAGCAGACAACGTCTACCTTATTGATGCTCCTGAAGTGGCGAATTTCCTGGATGAACCTTACACTAAAATATTTGTAAATCTCGTCAGGAAATACCGCCCGGAGGTTATTCTCTGCGGCGCGACCACTATCGGCAGGGCATTGATATCGCGCGTGGCTGTAAAATTGCATACCGGGCTTACCGCAGATTGCACAGGTCTAGATATAGAAGAAAAAGAAAAGATACTTTTGCAGACAAGGCCAGCGTTCGGCGGCAACATCATGGCTACGATAGTCACCAGGAATCACAGGCCGCAAATGGCCACAGTGCGCCATAAAGTAATGAAAGAAAGCGAAATCGATAAATCCAGGCAGGGTAAAATTATAGAGGAACATTTTGATAATTCTTTTTATACTTCCCGCACCAAAATCCTGGATATAGTAGAAGAGGTCAGCTCCACAATAAATATTACGGAAGCAGATATAATAGTGTCAGGCGGCAGGGGGATGCGCAGCCCGGAAAACTTTCCTATCTTGGAAGAACTGGCAAAAACGCTGGGCGGCGCTGTAGGCGCCTCGCGCGCAGCAGTAGACAGCGGCTGTATGCCCTATTCACACCAGGTCGGCCAGACAGGAAAAACAGTCTGCCCTAAAATTTACATCGCCTGCGGCATTTCCGGGCAAATTCAACATTTGGTAGGCATGCAATCTTCAAAAATAATCATC
>JAQTPJ010000104.1 GCA_028712915.1 Candidatus Omnitrophota bacterium | reverse complement strand
GTAATTTACGACCAAGCCGTCGAATTTTTCCACAACAACACGGTCGATATTCTTTGTGGCCTGCTTAATCATTTTTACCCTCTCCTCCACAGAAAAAAGAGGGTCTTTACTGGAATTATTGGCCACCGCCACAATTACTTCCTCAAAGATTGTCAACGCCCGCTTTATAATATCGATATGACCGTAAGTAATTGGGTCGAAACTACCTGGATATATTGCTTTCTGGCACATGATTTCTACTCTCTGCTTTCCTGTAAAACGATAGGAGCGCGTCTCCGTATCTCTTTTGTTTGAAAGAAGTTATATTAATAAACCTCTCTTCAAGAACATCCTTCTTATTGTGCTCGACTATCACCAAAGCGTGAGGCGCTAATATATCATAAGCGGCTATTTTTTGCAAGGTTTTTTTTGCCAAATCCTCATAATATGGCGGGTCTAAGAACACGATATCGAATTTCCTGGCTTGCTTATGTAAAAATTCTATCGCGCGGAAAGCATCCTGGGCTAATACGGATATATTTTCTCCTTTAGGGGTTAATCCTAAATCCCGCAAGTTATTTTCTATTATTTTGCAGCATTTGATATCCCTATCTACAAAGACTACTTCCTTAGCCCCATTGGACAAAGCCTCAATACCCACTGCCCCGCTTCCGGCAAACAGCTCCAAGAAACAGGAGCCTCCAACAACGCCGCTAAGCACATCAAGCAAACTCTTCCTCACCTTATCCTGCGTAGGGCGGATATTTTTGGGGTATTTTATTAACCTCGACCTGAATATGCCGGTAGTAATACGCATAAATTAAAATGGGATATTAAAAATTTAAGGCTGTAAATTGCCTGAAATGATTTAGCGGAAAGGATTGCGCAGATATTATATTTATGCCCCTTATGTTTCTTTGCTTATTTCATTGCTAAAAACTATCACTCTGTTTTTGCCCTGTTTTTTTGCCTCGTATAAAGCTGCGTCCGCGAGTTTTACCATATCATCCGCAGTAGGAATATCCATCATCGGAAAAGAAGCCACGCCGATACTTACCGTCACCTTCAAAGGACCGGTATCAGTCATAAAATAATCTTCATTTTCTATGCGAGACCTTATTGTCTCGGCGCACTTTTTTACGCCTTCGATATCCGAATTAGGCAACAATACGGAAAGCTCCTCCCCGCCGTAGCGCGCAGGAAAGTCCGAACGGCGCACGCTGTTTGAAACTATCTTTCCTATCTTGCTTAAAACAACGTTTCCTTTCTGGTGGCCATACGTATCGTTTATCTTTTTGAAATTATCTATATCTATCATTAATAAAGATAAAGGCGTTTTATAACGCAGGCATTTCTCAAACTCGTGGTTTAATACTATCTTAAAATACCGAAACACAAACAACCCTGTTAATTCGTCTACGGTGCTTAGCTTCCTCAATTTCATATTCTCAATTACAACGGCGGCGTATTTATAGAAATTTACGCAAACATAAGCTACCAGGCACATCAAAACAATCTTAAACGGGTTTAAATAGTAGTCCTGCAGAAACAAAATAAAAGTTACGAAAACCGCTATTGCCGCGATAGACACAGTAAAAAATAATCCTTTTATAATCGGTATGTTGTAGCATACAAATACTATTAATAAACAAACTAGAAATATAATAAGCCACTTTAACCAGTCAGGAATTTCAGAAATGAATCTTCCATCTAAAAACATCAAAGCGGTATTGGCTATTATTAATGTACCCGGCATTCTGCCGAATGGCGTATCATAAGTATCATGAAATATATTTGATGTCTCTCCGATAAGAACAATCTTATCATTCAATAAATCAGGACTAAAATCCTCTCCTAAGATTACACGAAACATAGGTATAATTTGGAAATTACTAGTCGGACCGTTATAATTTATCAGCATGCTGCCGTCTTTCCTTAAATAAAAACAATCCTTAGAAAGAGCACTCTTGCCGCCAAGACTGAATTGATTAAGGCAGGCTTTATTACCTTTTAACGCAATATTCTTTTTAATATCGTAATTATAATATTTTCCGAATATATACATCTCCGCGGTGTAATCTTTTATACTGGTTTTATCTTTATTCAATATGAAAGGATAAAACCTGCGGATGGCGCCGTCTTTGTCAAAAAGTTTATTTATATACCCCGCAGTCCCGACTTTGCTGGTAAATGCCTTCTTTGAAACAAGCTGGACGTTTTTCCTACCAAAATAATAAGGGAATAAAATATTATCCTTGCCTTTAACCATATCCTCAAATAACTCATCATCTCTGGGGTTTTCGCTATCGCCTGCAAAAATTATATCAAAAAACACCGTCTTGGGATTGCCTTCATAAATCTTGCCCAACAACTCAGCAAAAAATGCCCTGGATAAAGGCCATCTCTTATTCAATCTCCGAGTAGACACATCATCTAAGGCCACAACCACTACTTCTTTTGTATGGGCAGATGGATGGCTAAAAACTTTTGAGGAAGTAAAGAAGCTATCGCAGACCCGCAATTCTAAAGGGAACAAGAAATTGGGAAAGATATAAAATATTGAGGCAAAGGTTATGAAAAGCGCGATAGAGAAAAAAAGGCATTTCTTATTCATTCTTGAATTATTAAAAAGATAATTGATGCATTTATTGTTTCACTAATTATACCTAAACTTAGTTGACTTTTCCATTAAATTATTATGGTAAGCAATAATTAGGCGGGATTAAATAATGGCTTAAAGAAAAGATATTATTACATTGGCGGTGGCGGTTCATCTGGAAGTCCGTCTGGCGGTGGTGGCTCGTCAGGAAGTCCTGGAGGTTCTGGCTCTGCTGGCAGAGATTCTCCAGTACCCTCGAATATTTCTCCGTTTTGCGTAATATAAAACTCTCTTGCTATACCCTCGAACTGCGCAGGATGGGCCACAATCCTATAATTATCATTTCCGGAAGATGCTATTTCGAAAGAATAACCTTTAATAGCAGGGGAATTTAATATCCCCGGAGGCGCGTCTGCATCAGTGCCAATCCAACTCGAATCAAGGTACGGAGGATTAGCCTCGCATAAATCATTAAAAGTCTGAGGATGGCTGTTATTTACCAATCTATAGTATTCGAATGCTGTCTGAAGGGTCTTTAAACTTTCCATGGCAGCTGACTCACTGGCTATAATTTTTGAACGGACTAAACTGGTAATAGATAAAGCAGCAAGTGTTATAATTATACCTATGGTAATAATCAGTTCTATGAGGGTAAAACCAATTCTGGGTTTTAGGTATTTCTTTGCCATTTTCGCCTCGTTCTTAACCTTATATTCCCTCTATTTAAAGTATAGCATATAATTAAGTGGTTGTCAAAAACACAACATCTTGTAACTAAATATGTTATGCCACTATATCCAATGAAGGAAATGACGGGAACTTCTTCTTAATTTTCAAAAGGAGTTGCTGGTTCTGCCTCAAAGATAAAACAGGATCATTTTTTAAAAGATTTATGACTTCCTCGCGGGCGCTTTTAAGAAGGCGCATCTGCGTAAGTGGATTTGCTATCTTTAAAGCTGTTAATCCGTGCTGCCTTTTACCAAAAAACTCTCCGGGGCCTCTAATCCTTAAGTCTTCCTCTGCTATTCTAAAGCCGTCACTTAATTCTACGATGGCATTGATTCTTTCTTTAGCCTCATCTGTCTTGGGGTCAGAAACTACTATAAAATAAGATTCATCTTTGCCTCTTCCGATACGGCCCCTTAATTGGTGTAATTGCGCCAAGCCAAAACGTTCAGCCTGCAAAACCACCATACAGGTCGCGTTAGGCATGTCTATTCCTACTTCCAAAACAGAGGTAGCTACAAGAATATCTATCTCTCTATTCCTGAAATCCTGCATAACCTTATCGCTGGATTTTGAATCCAACTGCCCATGTATTAACCCTATTTTAAACTCCTTGAATACACTTTCTTTAAATTCTTTATAAATTGTCTGCGCGGCTTTTAAATCATCCTCCTGGGATTCCTCAATAATAGGACAGATAAAATAGGTCTGTTTTTTATGCCTTGCTATTTTCTTCACAAATTCATAAACTTCATCCATATTCTCTTCTCTATAACTGAATGTTTTTATGGGCAGTCTTTCCTTGGGAAGCTCGTCAATAACGGAAACATCCAGGTCGCCATAAACAGTCATGGATAATGTGCGCGGGATAGGGGTGGCAGTCATAATTAACGTGTCGGGGTTGACGCCTTTTTTAGGAAGTACCCCTCGCTGCGCCACGCCAAACCTATGCTGCTCATCAATAATCACTAAACCCAAATTCTTGAAAATTAAATCCTGCTGAATTAAAGCATGTGTGCCGATAATCAACTGAATCTTGCCGCTGCCAATCTTTTTATAAATTGCTTCTTTCTCTTTCTTCTTGATATCGCTGGTTAACAATGCAATTCCTATTGCCTTATTTTTGATATTTGATATTTGATATTTGATATTTATATAGTGCTGCTTTGCCAGAATCTCCGTAGGCGCCATAAAAGCCACCTGGAAACC
>JAQTPJ010000103.1 GCA_028712915.1 Candidatus Omnitrophota bacterium | reverse complement strand
GTCCGAGATTACATAACTCGCTTCCTCATATTTAAACATGTGGTTTACAGGAACCACTACCGCGCCTAATTTAACTATGGCGAAATAAGAAATAATGAAATGTGGAGAATTATCCAGAAGCAAAGCGACCCTATCGGACTTAGCAATACCTAACTCCTTCAGGCCATGGGCTAACCTATCGGTAAATAAATTTAATTCACCGAAATTAATCTTTTTCTGGCCGAAAATTATTGCTGGTTTTAATGGGTATTTAGAAGCTGATAAGGCGAGGATTTGGCCAAGGTTATTTATCAATATAACCTCTTATTAATTACCGGTTCTTAGGAAAGATATATATCTATGCGGGACACTTTGCCGCAGCGCACATCGTAAGAATAGCCAGGCGTTATTACATCGCCGTTTATTTCTGACTTCTTTCCGATATTATCTGTCAATACGATCTTTTTTGCCTTAGCGCTGCCTTTGCCATAAGTATTTAGCCTGCGGGGATTGTGATATATGACTAGTGTATCGCCTAAGAAATTAAAGGCATAACAATTCTTGTCGATTATAATCTCTTTATTTTTGATATTAACATTCGCCTTATTTTTCGTAAATAAATCTTTACGCAGAAACGGCTGAAATTTAAGGCACAGTTGGCCTTTTGCGTTTAAAAAGAAAGGCGCTGCTCCTGTATTCATCAACAGCCAGATATGCAGAAACTCAGCCGTGGAACCGCTCAGCCTCGCCACAAAACCGCTGCCGTGAAGTTTTTTATCAGGGAAAACGCTGCTTACGATAAACGAAGAATTCTCTAAAATACTGCGCCCATACTTCTGCGGGTCCTGGAAAGGAATCAGGATTTTGAAAAAGTCATCGTAAAACTCATCATGCAACCCGCCCTTTAATAACTCAAGCAGGTATTTATACTGCATATGCAGCCAAATCGATTCATTCTCCAGCCAACCCGGCGTAAACACCCTGGTCCTGCCTATTTCCTCTGGCTGTCCGTCGAGCGAGGCGTTTACCTTATACATACCTAAAGCCTTGTCATAAAGCGCGCTGTTCTTTATTGAATTACGGATAAGGCGCTTCTGTTCTGCCGAACCCGCTATCTTTAACGCATGGACAAAACCTTCCAAAAATAAAGGCAGTATCTTCTGTTTGAACTTAATTGGTTTTATGAAAATGCCTTCTTTGCCGTTATCTATCTTTTTAAACTCCACTACCTCATTAATAAAATATGTATTGTAGGTTTTATTTCTGGGATTATAGGATTTTTCTATTGCTTTATCGACTTTATCCAGCGCGCGATTTAGAAATTCCATAAAATCAGAAAGGCTGATTTCTTTTTCAGCCCCATCTATACCCATAAGCGTCTGCTTTCTGTATTCTTCTTTTAAGGCATAGCTCTTATCCCAGAAGATTAAATTCTCGCCTTGAGAATCCGCATTGTACTGCTTCAACAAATCGTCCAAGGAGCTGTAGAAATTAAATATTTCCTGCGCTAATTTAATTTTATAATCTTTGCCTAAACTTATCCTCCCCAAAGAATCCTTTATAAATAAAATCAGCCTCTTCAACTCCATAGTCTCGGATATCGAAGAACCAAAAAGCGCAGGCAGTCCGTTTAAAGCGTCATACCAGCTGGGCTTATTGGCTTCCATCTCAATACCTGTGCCGAATGGATCCAAAGACGACAGCTTGTTCACAATAATACATATGAGTTTCTGAATCAGGTTGGTCTTATAAATCTCGCCCTTGCCATAGGCTATCCTTACCTTATGCGGCTCGACTAACCTTTCGGAAATTAACGCCTGTTTTTCCTCGCAGAATGCAACGGAATTGAGCTGGCGCGGATGGTTGCCATACAAAACATACTTTTTATCCCTGGAATTGACAACCCAGTAGTCATCATGGAAAGTAAATTCTTTATTTTCCAAAAGGATATATTTCAATTTCTCGGGGTAGACAGCCAGGTAACTTTCCACTAAATCCAGGTTATATGTCCAGTGGTCTGTCCAGAAACCTTCTTTATGTTCAGCGTCCTGCTGTTTTATGCTAAAAGATATAACTTCTTTTATAAATTCATCCTTATCGCCTTTTATGCCTATGTTATGGTCCTCCAAAAACATAAAAAGCTCGCCTATATAAAACGGCTTAGACAAAAAAGAATTTAAAATATCCTGGCTGTGGCCGTCGGATAAATAGTCTTTGATAAGCTGCGAAATCTTTTCTTTATCTTCAATATGATAGCTTATCCCCTTTATGACCAGAGGGTTAAACCCGTCCAGCTGTATCAGATTGAGAAAACTCAGGATATTTTCTTCTTTCAGCTCCGGGTTAAAGAAGATATCGTTCCTGCGGTTCTGATTTATATCGCGGTAATTTCCGTTACCCTGAGAAAAATAAGTGGGCTGCGTGACAAATTTATTATAATCCCTTTCTAAATCGCCGTGCTTACGGGAATAGACGTAAACTACCTCTTCCCTTTTCTTATCTAAAGTTATGGGCAGGCCGCCGCGCATAACATTATCCAAAAATGTCCCTTGAGCATATAAATCGAATTTGGAAAGCGAAGAAACTGTCAGGGCATTGCGCATCAACGATTCAGTTATGTCCTGATTTTCCTTCCTCTTCTGGCTGATGTAATTAACTTTTGTTATGCGTTTAATATTTTTGTTTAATTTTTCGAGGCAATCCATGTTGCCGAAAATACTATACAAAACGAATTCCTGGTTCTTTTTTAAGCTTACGGGGACAAAGGAAAAGGCAGACGGAGTTTTACTCTGAATAATCTGCTCTGCGGGAAACTTAAAATTCTTGTCTTTTAGGAACAGGTAAGGGAAAGATAAGTCCGAGACTCTGCCGAATACGCAATCCGGATCGACGATAGGACTTACTATGGACTCCTTGTTGTTTTTCTCGTAGAAACTTAGATAAAAATTACCTTTTTTTACATGCACAACTTCCGGCCTGTCCGTTGGATCCACTTTTAGACGGTAAAACGGAGCATTGCTGCTTAAATTTTCCACACCCATCCAGGCTTCAATTGTGCGCGCTAGCTTTTTTAGGAACATATTACTCAGGCCGTAAGGTATAAGAATAGGAAGCCCATCGATTAATTCCAGGGACTTTGGCTTATTGGATACATTTTTTATGCTTAATACCCTCACCAAGCCGGCAAAATTATCAGAAGGTATGGTAAAATAATTTACTTTTACTTCTAATCCTAAAGATATATTCTCTTCCTCTACGCTCAAATCCGAAAAACTGATTATCATGCGGCCGCTCTTTTTGAACTCAAGATTGTGCAGCGTATTCTGAAACGGCTCATAATAAGTAAAACTATCCTTAGATTTTATTTTTATAAATGTCCTGAAACAACGCGAAGAAGCCATCTGGTATGCCTTATTGGCGGGAAGAAATTCCGAAATAGGCTGATCTTTGGAATTGGTGCCGAAACTGCAGATGCCCTGGCCGCGGTTTACATAAAATACCCACATGGGGATGCCATACAAACCGGCAATGCCCGGGAAAAAACTTGATAAAGGTTTCGCGAAATTATAATTTTCAATTATAAATTTTCCATCGCTATCTAACGAATACTTTACTTTTTTGTGGTCAAAATCTATCGCCTTAACCATAGCTTTATCTTTTTATATTAATTACCTTGTAATTTAATTCTCCGGCGGGCGCATCCACCTTAATAACCTCATTCACCTTCTTACCTAACACAGCCTTGCCTATAGGCGACTCTATAGAAATCTTTCCCTGCGAATAATCCGCTTCTTCCTTGGAAACAAGAGTATAAACTTCCTCAGCTTGCGTATCCAGATCTAACAAGGTAACTGTCGCGCCTATGTAGGCCTTATCCTGCGGTATGTTCTCCCGTTCAATAATACGGGCCCTGGTAAGATTATATTCCAATTCTGAAATTCTGCCTTCTAATTCCGCCTGCGCCTCTTTAGCGGCATCGTATTCAGCATTTTCCTTTAAATCGCCTTTTAGGCGCGCCTCCCTGACCTGCTGGGAAATTTCTTTGCGGCAGACCTTGATAAGGCGGTCTAATTCGTCTTTCAACTTATCGTAACCAGCCTGCGTTAAAAAAACATCATCACCCATATCAATAATTTATTTATTTTAATTTAAAAATGGAAAATCTTACCCCGGAAGGCTTTTATGGATAATACAACTATTAAATTTAAATGACTTTTATTTTACCTTCCAAAGAAGGCGCTAAGAAAATAAGCCAACCCGCAAAACTCTATAATATAACTTAGGGTTTATTATTGCTTATTTCTTAAGATAAGCTTTCAGCTTAGCCCAAGTTTTCGGGCCGACTTTCCCATCCGCCTCTAAACCATTATCTATCTGAAAATCCGTTATAGCCTTCTTGGTTTTGGGGCCGATTTTACCGTCAATACTGCCTTTATAATAATCTGCATTATTTAAGGCGGTCTGTATTTCTTCCAGCGTAGGCGCAACAAAAGCTCCGCTGGCAACTTCCTCTTTTTCCATCGGCACTAACTGCGGCGG
>JAQTPJ010000102.1 GCA_028712915.1 Candidatus Omnitrophota bacterium | reverse complement strand
TAAATTGACCAAAGCCTTAGACAAGGTAAGAGGCGTTGCCGCTTTGGAATTGAATATCTCCTGCCCTAACGTGCAAGGAAAAGAGCGCCTGGTTTCTCAGGACGAAGAAGCGACTTACCAATTGGTAAAAAGCGTGCGCGGCGCCACAAAGAAAACCGTTATCACAAAATTATCTCCTAATGTGACAGATATAGTGGCTATCGGCCGGGCAGCGCAGGACGCCGGCTCCGACGCGATAAGCCTGGTGAATACTTTTGTGGGAATGAGCATTGACATTGATACAAAGGCTCCTAAATTAGGCAATGTAACAGGAGGGTTGAGCGGCCCAGCCATAAAACCTATAGCGCTGCGCATAGTCTGGCAGGTTGCCCAGGAAATAAAAATACCCATAATAGGCATGGGCGGCATAATGGACGCCTCAGACGCCATAGAATTTATCATCGCCGGCGCCAGCGCTGTTTGCGTGGGCACGGCAAACCTTGCAGACCCGTCGGCATCCCTGAAAATCATTCAGGGCATAGATGATTATTTGGATAAGAACAAAATAAAAGACATAAAAAAACTCATAGGATGCCTGAAAATAAATCAGTAAGCAATAAGATAATCGTTGCCTTGGATGTGAACAACGAGAACAAGGCAAAAAAATTAATAAACCTGCTTTCTGCGCGCGTCAAGATATTCAAGATAGGAAGTATCCTTTTTACAAAAAGCGGCCCCGCCATAGTCAGGTATATCCAAAAGAAAAAGTGCAATGTGTTTTTGGATTTGAAGTTTTTTGATATTTCCAATACCGTTGCCAATGCCGTGCGCCAGGCAGCGCGGCTAAAAGTAAAAATGCTCACGCTGCATATTTCAGGCGGCGAGGATATGTTAAGGGCTGCTGTTATAGCGGCTAAAGATGAATCAAAAAAGTTAAGGATAAAACGGCCATTGTTAATCGGCGTCACAGTATTAACCAGCAAAGAGGCAAAGCCGCAGGAAGTTTTAAAACTGGCAAAATCAGGATTGGGCTGCGGTTTAGACGGAGTTGTCTGCTCGGTAAAAGAAGCGGCATTATTAAGAAGGAAGATCAGGAATAAATTTATTATTATTACCCCGGGCATAAGGAAGGATAAAATTGCCCGCGATGACCAGAAGAGGACTGCCACGGCGAAAGAAGCGCTCAAGGCAGGCAGCGACTTTTTGGTTGTTGGCCGCCCCATCGTGGAAGCCAAGGACCCTTTAAAGGCCTTCAAGGAGATGATTTAAAATATGGATTCAAAACAGGCATTAGATAAAATTAAAGACGCAGAGAAAAAATGCAGCCAGTTGCTGGAAGAGGCAAAAGATGAGGCGCGCAGGATTTTATCCGCGGCAGAATTAGAAAAGAAAGAGATTGCCAAGTCCGCTAAAGAAAGGATAAAACTCGAGGCGCAGAAATTAAAATCAGACATAAACAAAAAGGCCCAGGAAGAGGCCGCCGTGATCGAAAAACAGGCGCAGGAAGAAATTAAAAGCCTAAAAGACAAAGCGTCTTCAAAAATATCCAAGGCAGTAGGGCTTCTCAAACAGAAATTGGAGTTATGAAATTATCAGTAGCACAGATGTTCATAGATAGGGCAAACTCTAAATTCAAAATCCTAAACTCTAAACAAATACAAAACCCAAAATACAAAACACAAAACTATATTTGGAAAATTTGAATTTTGAGTTTATTTAGGATTTAGAGTTTAGTGTTTAGAGTTTATCTTTATTATTTCAATTTTAGAAAGATAAAATGGCGATTTCCAGGATAAAAAAATTAGAGATTATCGGTTTGCAGAAAGACCAGGATAAAATCCTTGAGTTTTTGCAGAAGACAGGGATTGTAGAATTAACCAATGTAACAGCCCAACCCCATAGCGAGCCGCCTAAATCAACAGAAACAAAAGCCAGCCTGGATGAAGTTGAACAGGCTATTCATTTCCTCGCCCCTTTTCAACAAAAAGGCGGGATGCTCGAAGGTATTGTTAATTTAAAGCCGCTGGTATACAAGAACCAATTGGATGAAGTCGTGGCCAAATTTGATTATCAGAAGCTGCTTGAGCGTTTAAGCGGCCTGCAGAATGATTTAAGGTCTATTGCCAGGCATAAAGAACGCCTGGTTGAGGAAGGGCAATTATTGCACGGTTGGCGCGGTTTGAATATTCCTTTAGATGAGCTGCATTCCACAGACAGGTGCGGAATCTTCTTAGGTGTATTAAACAGCCGCGATTACGTAAAACTGTTAAGCGATTGCCAGGAAGACTGCAAACATTCTTTGCTCGAAGTTATACACGAAGATAAGGCTAATATATATCTTGCGGTATTTTATATGCTCGATGAATTTGAGCGCATAGAAGAAGTTTTAAAGAATCACCGTTTTAATTTCGTAACATTGAGCCGCCACAAAGGCACGGTAAAAGACAGGCTCCGGGATATAAATAAGGAAGTTGCGGCCCTGGACGCGCGGGCAAAAGAAATCAACAGCGCTATCGCGCAATTATCCCGGGAGCAATTCAAGTTAATGGTTGTCTACGATTACCTTTTGAATGCCGAGAGGATAAAAGACGCCGACGGAAACCTATTGAAACAACAGTTTACTTTTAGTTTAAGCGGATGGATAAGGTCAAGGGATGTTAAGGTTTTAGAGAAAGAGATGGGTTCTAAGTTTAAAGAGGTGGCTTTATTTATGTCAGAGCCGAAACCCGGCGAAGACATCCCCATCGCTTTGGAAAATAAAAATATTCTGCAGCCGTTTGAGGCAGTTACCAATCTTTACGGCCAGCCGTTGTATAACGGCACAGACCCCACGGGATACCTGGCGCCTTTTTTCGCTTTATCGTTCGGTTTTTGCATGCTCGACGCCGGATACGGGCTCATACTTTTAGCGATAATGATATTCTTTATGAGCAGAAAGCAGGTATCGCCGTCCTCAAGGAATTTTATGAGGTTATTTTTCTTTATGAGCATTTCTGTAATATTTGCCGGGGTGATTACAGGCGGTTTCTTCGGAGATTTAATAAGCCGCCTTCCGCCGCAATTTGCCGTAATACAAAATATTCAAAAGAAACTTATCCTTTTTAATCCCGTGAAAGATTCTCTTTTGTTTTTAGGGCTTGCCCTGGCAATGGGTTTTATCCAGGTCTGGATAGGCGTATTTATCAGGTTCGCCAGGAATTTCCGTATGGATAAATTTACCGCCCTGATGCTGGATCTCCCGACGCTCTTGGTCCAGACCAGCCTTCTTATGCTGGTACTTATATTCGCCGGCGTTTTACCGGCTTTTATGATGAGGTATGCCCTGGGATTATTTATTTTGGCGGCGGCAAGCGTTATATTCTACCAGTGGAAGTCCAATAAGGAAATAAGCCTTAAAATATTCTGGTCGTTTTTCGGGATATATTCGGTTGTAACGGGGAATTTCCTCGCCGACACTTTATCCTTTAGCAGGATTTTCGCCTTAGGGCTTACCGGAGGGCTGCTGGCCATCGCCATAAATACGATACTGTTCCCGCAGGGCCCGATAAAGGGAGGCTTCGCGTTGCTGGGGTTTGCATTCGCGATTATAGTTATGATTGCGGCGCACATATTGAATTTTGCCATCTGCATGCTGGGCGCTTATGTGCATACGAGCCGTTTGCAATACCTGGAATTTTTTACGAAGTTTTTTGAATCAGGGGGTAGGCCTTTCAGGCCGCTTAAATTAGAAAGCAAATACATCTTTTTAACAGAAAAATAGGAGGTGCGGTTATGGAATTAGGATTGGTTTTTGCGCTGCTTGGAGCGGCGATTGCTGTTTTTTGTTGCGGCATAGGTTCGAGTATCGGCGTGGGCCTGGCAGGCCAGGCTGCGAACGGAGTTTTGTCCGAAGACCCGGATAAATTCGGAAGCATGCTGCTTTTAGTCGCTCTTCCCGGCACGCAGGGCGTATACGGATTTGTCGCCGGTTTCTGGGCGGGTATAATCAAACTTAATCTTTTGGGAGGGGTTATTCCTCAGATTACGACTGCGCAGGGTTTGTCGATTTTAGCCGCCTGCTTACCAATAGCCATAACAGGTTTAGTTTCCGGCATACATCAGGGTAAGGTCTGCGCCGCAGGAATCGGCGTGGCTGCTAAACAACCGCAGGCAACAATGCGTTCGCTAATTTACGGCGGGCTTGTGGAAACATACGCTATTTTAGGTTTGGTTATCACATTATTGTTATTAAACGGTATAAAAATATAAGGCAGATTATGTCATTGGATTCGATTATAGCCCGTATTACAAAAGAAAACGATATTGAGCGCGCCAAAATAATCAAGGACGCCCAGTCTAAGGCTAAGGAAATAACGCACCAGGCCCAGCAGGAGGCCAGCGGCATTTATAAAGAAGGAATTGCCCGCGAAAAGGCTGCCTTTGAAGGCCAGAGGCAGAAGATGATCGTCAGCGCCCAGCTTGAAGCCAGGAAAAAAATCTTGCAGGCCAAACAGGAATTGGTTGGCGAGGCAATAGCTCAATTGAAACCGTATGTAAAAAAAGACAA
>JAQTPJ010000101.1 GCA_028712915.1 Candidatus Omnitrophota bacterium | reverse complement strand
ATTTCAATCTGTTTAATGCCATCGTTAGTAGCCGCCAAGGCAAGGCCTTTTGGCAAAAGGAAATTCCTGGCAAAACCGTCTTTTACCGAAATCACCTGGCCGCACTTTCCTATATTATCTACGTCTTTTCTTAAAATTACCTTCATATTTTATCCTTATCTCGTGTAAGGTATGAGCGAAATGTACCTAGCGCGCTTTACTGCCTCAGCCACTTTTCTCTGGTGCCTTGCGCAATTGCCGGTTGACCTGCGGGAAAAAATCTTTCCCCTTTCGCCAATCATCTTTTCTAAAATATGCAAATCTTTATAATCTATATAATCGATTTTATCTTTACAGAAACGGCAATATCTCTTGCGTATAATCGCAGGTACGCTGCTCTCTAAATCCCTAGGCCCTCTACGGAATCCCTTATCGCCACGCTTGATCTTTTCTCTCTTCATGAATAAAATCTCCTTGTTAAATGAGACCACATTTTATGGAACGATAGTGAACATAAAATGTATGGTCGAATTGAACCCAGCACTAATTTTATGACTCAATCGATCTTTTGAGCCTATTCTTAAGGTGAGTTCTTGTTTGTCCATAATATTTTAATTTTCTCTCTCTGCCTCTGGCGTCTAATTCAGAGACATATCCTTCACAGCCAATAAACTTCCATTTATTTTTTATGTCGTGTTCTTTTAAGCGTCTTTCTAAGTTATTTGTGTAACCGTAATAAAGCTCGCCATTCGCTCTATTCTTTAATAAATAAGTCCAATACATCCTAAAATTAGTGCTGGGTCAAATTCGGACAGAGACTTATGAGCGCTTCGCTCCATAAGTCTCGTCCTCATTTGACTTTTATTGTTCATCTGTATCCTGCGGCCAAGAGACATCATTAAGCGTTTCTGCGTCCCGGTTTAATTTACCGCTAGATTCCAATTCGGCGCCTGAATCTGCTTCTAAATTATCTTTTACGTCTATATCTTTCACGTCTGATTTTCTATGGCCAGCCGAATCCAAAAACACCACGCGGTCCGCCCTGACTTCTATAACGCTCCTGTTTTTGCCTTCTTTATCCTGCCAGGAACGGGATTGAAGCCTGCCCTCTATTAAAACAGAACTGCCTTTCTTTAAATATTGATTGGAGGTCTCAGCCTGTTTATCCCAGACAACTATATTTATAAAACATGCGTCTTGTTTTAGCTCTCCTGAACGGTCTTCGAAACGGTGGTTAACCGCCAATCGCAAAGTTGCCACAGCCATACCGCTGGGCGTATAACGTAACTCCGGGTCGCGCGTCAAATTGCCTATCAAAAATACCCTATTCAAATTCGCCATATCAATAATCCTCCTTATTCGCCTTTTGCTGTAATAAAAAACCTTAAAATATCTTCTTTTATGCGCAGCGTTTCGGTAATGTTCTTTATTTCGGTAGGCACGGATTCAAATTCCACAAGGTAATAGAGCCCTTCTGAGAACTTTAAACCTTTACCCTTAAGCGTCAGGTTAAAATATAACTTGCGTTTTTCAGCCCATACATCGGCTTTGATAATCTTGGTTTTAAACTTGCCAAAAATTTCTTTTATCTGATTGAAAGTATCCGCTCTCTCGCTTTCGTTCAGGTCCGGCCTTAAAATAAACATAGCTTCATATCTACGCATCTATCCTGCCTCCTTTAAATGACGGCACAACTCATGTCTCTGTTGTTTTGTAAATTATGCCTTCTTCTGGTTGAATTCATTCATTGCCTTATCTATGCCGAATCTCGCCCAGGCTTCACAGGCGCCGGCTGCTTTATCTAACAGACTGTCTAAAACTTTAACTTCTCTCCTGGAAAAACCTGATAACACATATTCTCTTGTTCCTTCTTTGGAGCAACTTTTTCCCACGCCCAACTTCAGACGGTTGAAATCCTGCGTTTCCAGCGCCTTTATGATTGAAGTAACGCCCTTATGCCCTCCGCTGCTCCCTCTTTTCTTAAAACGCATCTCCCCAAAATCCAAATCCATATCGTCGTGGACAACCAATAGGTCTTCAGGGGAAATTTTTTTATGCCTTAGCAATAATTTTACCGCTTCTCCCGAAAGGTTCATAAAAGTACCGGGCAGGGCGAACAAACACTTTGTGTTGTCAAAATCCACTGTCGCAATACGGCTTTTTAAAGAACGCTCTGATTTAAATTTTACCTTGTATTCTTTAGCAAGAATTTTTAAAGACCTGGATCCCAGATTGTGCCGCGTATTTTCATAAATTAAACCGGGATTGCCCAGTCCGACTATTAACTTCATTATTTCTTGCCGGAAGACGCATCTTCCTTGGGCTTCTTTTCTTCTTTAGGTTTCTTCTCTTCTTTAGGTTTCTTTTCTTCCGCTGCTTCCTCGCCCTCTTCTGCTTTTTCTTTCTTTTCCTTGATTACTTCCGGTTCAGCAGGGGCTGCTCCTTCCACAGGTACTTCCGCTGCAACTTCTTCTTTCTTGGGCGGAACCAGCGTAAACACGATCGACTCCTGATCAGCTAATACCTTTACGCCCTGCGGGACTGTTAAATCTTTTACCTTAATGATATCGCCTATCTTCATATTGGTTACGTCTATCTCTATCTTCTCAGGAATAGATGTAGGCAAACATTCTACCTCCAATTCCCACATAACATGCGTCAAAACACCGCCGTCCTGCTTTGCGCCTATGGCTTCGCCCTTTGGCTGAATGGGGACTTTTATTTTCAATACCTTCGTCAAAGAAACTTCATTAAAATCCACGTGTAATATAGCTTCATGGACAGGATGGAATTGAATCTCTTTCACCAAGACAGTTCTTTCCTCAGCAGACTTTTTCTCACTGTCCATCCTGAGCGTAATTATCATATTTTCTATTCCCTGGTGGCTATGGATAAACTTAATAAACTGGCTTCTGTCTAATTTAATAGGGAGCGATTCTTTGCCCTGTCCGTAAACTATCGCCGGCACAAATCCACTCCTCCTTAAAGAACCCGCTTTATTCTTTCCTCTCTCTTCCCTGGATGAACAATCTAAGTATACCTTTTCCATATTGCTTGTCTCCTTTTAATAAGCGCGCAATTTACGAAATAATCTAACCAACCTATTTAATATCTTCCTGGTCGAATAAACAACTTACAGACTGCTCCATGTGAATTCTCTTCATCGCTTCAGCCAGGAGCTCCGCTACCGACAATACCTTTATTTTTTTAGTTTTTACGGCAGAAGGAAGGGGTATTGTATCAGTTATCAATAATTCTTTCAAGCAAGATTTTTCTATCCCTTTTATGGCGTCGCCTGACAATACGCCGTGCGAAATAGCAGCGTATATTTCCTTTACCCCATGTTTATGCAAAGCATTTGCGCCTTCTATTAAAGAACCGCCAGTGGCTATTAAATCGTCGACCATTATGGCTGTCTTTCCTTCGACATCGCCCAGCAGATGCATAATTTCTATGCTCTCGGGAGAGCTTCTGCGCTTATCTAAAATAGCTAAGCCGGCTTTCATCCTCTTGGCATAGGCGCGAGCCATCTTTATCCCGCCTACATCAGGGCTGACTACCACAACATTTTTAAATTTTTTCTTGTTAAAATATTCCACGAAAACGTTTACGGCAAAAAGATGGTCTAATGGTATATCGAAAAAACCCTGGATCTGGCCGGCGTGTAAATCCATAGTAAGAATCCTGTTGGCGCCGCTAACGGTGAGCAAATTAGCCACGAGTTTCGCGGTGATGGGAACCCTGGGCTGGTCCTTACGGTCCTGCCTGGCATATCCGTAATACGGAATTACTGCCGTGATTCTCGAGGCTGAAGCGCGCTTAAGCGCATCTATCATAATCAAAAGTTCCATAAGGTTATCATTGGACGGTGGGCATGTGGGCTGGACCACGAATACATCCCTGCCTCTTACATTTTCATTAATCTTTACGCGGATTTCGCCTTCGCTAAAATAAGTCACGAGGGCGCTGGATACTTTAATTTTAAGTTTAGCCGCGATATCTTTAGCCAGCTTTGGATTTGCATTGCCGCTGAAAACCATCATCTTATCCATAAAGGCTCCTTGGTTAAAAATTTTAAATGATTACGCTTATCTTTTCTTGGCTTTTTTCTTTTTTGCGACTTTTTTTACGGCCTTGGCTTCTGTCTTGGAATCTTTAATTAAAGGTTTTGCGGGGACGCCGGCCACAACGCTGTTATCCTTGACGTTGCTGCCTCTGGTAATTATCGCTCCGGCCCCGGTAACAGCGCCCTTGCCGACTGTAGCAGGGGCAATCAAAACAGTATCACAACCGATAAAGGCCTTATCTTTTATCGAGGTTTTATTTTTATTCTTTCCGTCAAAATTTGCGACTACGGTTCCGGCTCCGATGTTAACGCCTTTTCCCGTGGTCGTATCGCCTAAATAGCTTAAATGTTTACAATACGTGCCTTCGCCGATAGTTCTTCGCACCATTTCCGTAAAATTACCCGCGACAACATTATCCTTTAAAACAGTGCCTTCTCTTAAATGAGAAAACGGCCCGACACAACATCCGTCGCCAATCCTTAC
>JAQTPJ010000100.1 GCA_028712915.1 Candidatus Omnitrophota bacterium | reverse complement strand
AATCCGCGTAAAGGCGGGATTATCGCTATGACGCTGGATAAAGGAGACAACCTTATCAGCGCTGTGCTTAGCGACGGGAATCAGGAAGTTTTATTAGGGACGCTTAGCGGGAAATCCATCCGTTTCAAGGAGAAGCAGGTGCGCGATATGGGCCGCCAGGCAAAAGGCGTAAAGGGAGTGTCGCTTTTGAAAAATAACCAGATTGTGGGGATGGTAGTGGTTTCCTCGACGATGAACAAGAGTCCCACGACGTTTTTAACCGTTACTGCCGGCGGTTTTGCCAAGAGGACTTCTTTGGGTGAGTATCGTTTACAATCCCGCGGCGGCAAAGGCATCATTAATATAAAGACGACAAAGAAAAATGGCGAGGCGGTCGCGGTAATGATAGTCGAGCCGCAGGATGAAATACTTGTGGTGACCCAGAAGGGTATGATTGTGCGCTGTGCCGTCAAGGATATACGCCAGACAGGAAGGAACACGCAGGGCGTGCGGATGATAGCGCTGGAAAAGGGCGATACGGTTGTTTCCGTCGCCAAAGTCGTCGCCAAGGATGAAGAGGAATAGATCTTTTACAATATAAATTAATAATATTTAGCCCCCATCGTCTAGCCTGGCCTAGGACACGAGCTTTTCAAGCTTGCGACACCGGTTCGAATCCGGTTGGGGGCGTTCTACTACGCCGTGGTACTTTCGTCCGCGGCTTCGTAGGAACAAGTTCTACTGCGTCCGCCGTTGTAGTAGTGGCGGGCTTCACAGAACTTAAAAGATTATAATGGACAATAAGAGAAAATACCCGCGGTTTGATATGGGTGCAAAAATACAATTCAAAAAACTCACAGGGGTTGTTGGCTCGCAGGAGGGCTATGTCAAGAATGTGAGCGCCGAGGGTTTTTGTTTTAGTTCCAAAGAGAAACTTAAGATTGGGGATATCCTCGAGGTGGCCATAGCCGAGAAGGCGATGGAAGAAGTCCCCATATGCATACAGGGGCAGGTGGCTTGGTCGGAAAAAGACCCGCAGCCTCAATATATGGGAGAGTACTTTCTTACCGGCATCAAGGTCTTGGGCGTGCGCAAACCCGACGAGGCGAGGTTTATCATGCTCTACTGCGAGAGGATGCTCTCCGAGTTAAAAAGCTACTTGCATCTTTAATCTGGAATTATGCTCCGCTTTTTTCAAGGATATAAATGAACGCTAAGGCACATAATAAACACTGGGATAACATACGGGCGATACTTATTGGAGTGTTGTTGCTGAACTGGCTGGTGGCGGCATTCAAGCTGGTGTTTGGCTACGCGGTCCACAGCCAGAGCATGGTCGCCGATGGCTACCATTCTTTTGCCGACGGAGCGTCAAATATAATCGGGCTGGTCGGTATCTGGTACGCCTCTTTCCCGCGCGACGCAGACCATCCTTACGGACACAAAAAATACGAGACCTTTGCCTCAATAGGAATAGCGATTTTATTGTTCGTGGTCTGTTTTAATATTTTACACGAGGCCCTTGCGCGGCTGCTTAATCCTGTTATCCCGCAAGTCACAGCCGTGGGTTTTATTATTATGTTTATGACAATGTGCGTAAATTTCGTGGTAATGACCTTTGAGCGTAGAAAGGGAAAAATGCTTAATAGCGACATACTGGTTTCCGATTCAATGCACACAAGGGCGGACATCCTGACGTCGCTTACGGTTATCACCTCGTTTGTATTTATAAAAATGGGGTATCCGATAGTCGATACTATTTTCGCCGCTGTAATCGCTTTGTTTATCGGTTACGCAGGCATGGAAATTTTAAGGAAGAGTTCTAGGGTCCTTTGTGACGAAGCCGTGGTAGACCCCGAGGTTATTAGAAAAATCGTCAACTCAAACGAAGGCGTGGTTCAGTGCCACAGGATAAGGACTCGCGGCAGGAAAGACGACGTCTATATTGATTTACACGTTCTTTTGGATGACAATATGTCTTTAAAACAGGCCCACGAAATAAGCTACTTAATAGAGCGCAGCATAAAAAAACAGATACCCGGCGTCTCGGACGTTGTGGTGCATTTAGAGCCGGTGGGAAGCCAGCGGCATGGAGACAGGTAATGAAGAAATTGTTAATTATGTTTTGTGTGATTTTTTTATTCAGCGGTTGTTCAATGATAAGCAGGATAACAAGAGGAGCAACCAGGAATATTGCTGGCACTTCTATATCCGCTCTTGAGCGCGTAAAAGATGGCGTGCAGAGCAGCGTGTTTGACTGCGGGGTTGACGACTGTTTCCAAAAAGTCCTGACATTTGTAAAAGGAAAAATGGAGGGCGTGCAGGTTCTAAGGATGGATAGGCAAGCGCCGGCGCTATTACTTTTGGTCTCAAGGCCGACACTGGAAGAGATTGAAGGAGACTTCGCCGTCAATGTCGCGGACACAGCCGTATTTTTCATAAAGGAAGGCGTTAATAAGACGAGGATAGAGATAAGCTCGCTGAGTTCTTTGTTCGCCGAATACACGGCGGATAAAATTTTCAGCGAACTAAGGCCGCCCCTGCCTAAGGCGGCGCAGCCCGCGAATTTCGGCATAGACGATATAGATAACATAGACGAAGAAGGCTTTACACAGGAATTACAGGAACCAGAAGAAGAGGGGCAGTAATAAATATGTGCGGCATTGTAGGATACATAGGTAAAAAAGACAGCCTGCCGGTTCTGTTAGAAGGGCTGCGCCGCCTGGAGTACCGCGGTTACGACTCCGCTGGCGTGGCGTTGCTCGAAAATGGGGTTATCCGCGTCGTGAAGACGCAGGGCAAAATTAAAAACCTTGATGCCCTTTTAGCCAAAGAGAAAAAAACATGCAGCAACATAGGCATTGCCCACACACGTTGGGCGACCCACGGCGCGCCTACAAAATTGAACGCCCATCCCCACAGTGACTGCCGCAATAATTTTTCCGTGGTTCACAATGGTATTATCGAAAATTTTTCCTCTTTAAAAAATGAGCTCATCAAAGAAGGCCACAAGTTTATTTCCGAGACCGATACAGAGGTCGCCGCGCACCTCGTGGAAAAATACTACAAAGGCAATTTGAAAGAAGCCTTTTTAAAAGCGGTCAATAAATTAGAAGGCAGTTTTGCCATCGTGCTTATGTCCAGCAAATACCCTGACAGGCTGTTGTTTGCCCGCTTAGGAAGCCCCTTGATTGCGGGCGTTGGCAAAGGCGAAAACTTCCTTGCCTCAGACGTGCCGGCAATACTTTCGCATACCAACAAGGTAATTTATGTCAAAGACTGCCAGGCCGGCGAAATCCGCAAGGACAAAATCAGCCTGTTTAATTTAAAAGGAAAAACCCAGCCGCTTAAGGTGGAAAAAATCCTCTGGGATTTGGAGAGCGCGCAGAAATCGGGATACCCGCATTTTATGTTAAAAGAAATACACGAGCAGCCGTCAGTATTGAAACACCTGGCAGCCGCCGGGATAAAATTTGACAAAAAGTTAACAGGCGCATTAAAAAATGCCAGGCAGGTTTCCATCGTTGCCTGCGGCACCGCCTATCACGCCGGAATGGTTGGCAAATATGTAATTGAAGAGATGGCGCGCGTTCCGGTCAGCGTTGACGTGTCCAGCGAATTCCGCTACCGCTCGCCGATAATCGACAGCCGTTCAGTATTAATTGCCATAAGCCAGTCGGGCGAAACCGCCGACACGCTGGCAGCTGTGCGCGAGGCAAAAAACAAGGGCGCGAAAATAGTTTCTATCTGTAATGTCGTGGGTTCCTCGCTGACGCGCGAGTCGGATTTTGTATTCTACACCCACGCCGGCCCTGAAATAGGAGTTGCCTCGACTAAGGCTTACACCGCGCAGTTAATGGTGCTCTATCTTTTTGGGCTTAATCTTGCCAGGATAAAAAAATCACTACCCGTTGCAACAATATCAAAATATAATAAAATACTCCGCAATATCCATACTCATGCACGCCTGATTCTTAAAAATTGCAGCCGCCGCATCTGCGACGTGGCTGGCCGCCACCACAATTTCGGCAGCTTTCTGTTTTTAGGCAGGAATTTAAATTATCCCTCGGCTTTGGAAGGCGCGTTAAAGTTAAAGGAAATTTCCTACATACCCGCGGAAGGCTACGCAGCCGGCGAGATGAAGCACGGGCCGATCGCCTTGATTGATGAATACCGCGCCGTAGTCTGCATCGCGCCGGAATCCAAGATTTACGAGAAGATGATTTCCAACATTCAGGAGATAGAGGCGCGCAAGGGGAAAATAGTGATTATCGCTACACAGGGAAATAACGATATAAAAAAATATTCCAAAGAAGTAATTTTTATTCCAAAAATTGCAGAGCTTTTTTCTCCAATCCTTGCGGCGCTGCCTTTGCAGCTGTTCGCTTATTACATAGCAGCAAAAAGAGGCTGCGATATTGACCAGCCCCGCAACCTAGCCAAATCCGTTACCGTAGAGTAAGTTTTTCAGCAAAAATTAACCTTGACTTTTATATTAACAAATGTTAATATTTACTTATCAAGTTAACATATGTTAACTTGTATGTACTAAG
>JAQTPJ010000099.1:2934-4547 GCA_028712915.1 Candidatus Omnitrophota bacterium | reverse complement strand
AACACAATAAAAAGATAGAGAAAAGTAAGGCTGAGGAATTATCCGAGAAATTAAAAGGTTTATCCGTTACTATTTCCGCCGAGGCCAAAGACGATGTATTGTATGGTTCGGTTACCTCAGCCGATATTGCGCAGGCGCTAAAGGAAGAAGATATAGAGATAGAGAAACAGAATATCCTTTTAGAGCAGCCCCTGAAGAATTTAGGCATTTATGAAATAGAAGTCAGGTTGCACCCCGAAGTAAACACAAAGATTAAAGTTTGGGTAGTGAAGAAATAGATTATCCGGTTGGTTATAGAAACCGGTTAAATTTCAAAAATGGCTTCAAAAGATAGAGTAAAAGAAAAAACTTCAATCGAAAGAATCCCGCCTCAGAATATCGAAGCTGAAATGGCTGTATTGGGCTCTATGCTCATAGAAGAAGAGGCTATTAATCAGGCAATTGAACTGATTAACGAAGAATGTTTTTATAAGGATAGCCATAAAAAGATTTTCTTCTGCATGATGAAACTCGCCTCCAGAAATAAGGCAGTGGATTTAATTACCTTGAGCGAAGAGTTAAAGAAGACAGGCGAATTGGAAGAAATCGGAGGCGTAAGTTATCTGACGACGCTAGCCAACGCTGTGCCTACCGCTGCCAACATAAAACACTACGCGCGCATAGTAAAGGAAAAGAGTATTTTGCGTTCTTTGATAAACAGCGCCACGCAGATAGTTACAAAAGCGTATGAACCCGAGGTTAATGTCGACGAGTTATTGGATAAATCCGAAGGTTCTATTTTTGAAATTTCAGACCGAAGGATAGAAGGAAATTTCGTTTCTTTAAAAGATATAATCAAAGATAGTATTGAGACAATAGATAGGCTATACCAGCAAAAGACCCATGTAACAGGCGTGCCGACCGGTTTTATAGATTTTGATTTAAGAACGGCAGGGATGCAGCCGTCAGACCTTATTGTTATTGCGGGAAGGCCTTCGATGGGTAAGAGCGCTTTTGCTATCAGTATTGCTGAATACGTCGGCGTGGTAGAACACATACCTACGGCGTTTTTCAGCCTGGAAATGTCCAAGGAGCAGCTGGTGCAGCGTCTGCTTTGCTCGCACGCAAAAGTAGACGTGCATAAAGTAAGAAGCGGTTATTTTTCGCCGTCTGATTGGCCGAAACTCACGGCTGCGGCGGGAAAATTATCAGAAGCCCCTATTTTTATAGACGATACGCCGGCAATCAGCATATTAGAATTGCGCGCAAAGGCCAGAAGATTAAAGGCGCACCACGATATAAAAATAATGTTTGTGGATTACCTGCAACTTATGCGTAGTGCCCAATATATAGAAAGCAGACAGCAGGAAATTTCCGATATTTCCCGTTCATTAAAAGCGCTGGCGCGCGAATTAAATATTCCCATAGTTGCCATAAGCCAGTTATCTAGGGCAGTTGAATCGCGCACCGACCACCGTCCGCAGCTTTCTGATTTGCGTGAATCAGGCGCCATAGAACAAGATGCCGATGTGGTTGTTTTACTTTTGAGAGAAGAATATTACAACCCTACGATAGAAAATAAAGGTATTACAGAGGCGATAATCGCAAAGCAGAGAAACGGGCCGGTAGGTTCG
>JAQTPJ010000099.1:0-2834 GCA_028712915.1 Candidatus Omnitrophota bacterium | reverse complement strand
CGCCATAGAACAAGATGCCGATGTGGTTGTTTTACTTTTGAGAGAAGAATATTACAACCCTACGATAGAAAATAAAGGTATTACAGAGGCGATAATCGCAAAGCAGAGAAACGGGCCGGTAGGTTCGCTAAGGCTCTCTTTTATAAAAGAGTATGCGCGCTTTGAGAATTTAGCGCAGGTAATGGAAGAGGAAAGCAGCGCTACGATTTAATGAGCACGTGACTTATGGAATAAGCGTAGCGAATGAACATAAGTCACTGTGCGAATTAAACCCAGCACCTTTTACATATTCAAAATATTTAAAGAACTAATTGTTAAAATTATTTAATACTAAAAAGGTGCTGGGTCAAATTCGGATATGCAACTTAGATTCACTGTCGTTCGCTAAGTTGCATCCTCATTTGACTTTCACCAAAAGGAGGAGTATAATTAAGAACTTAATGAACAAAATCGCCTTATTTTTTCTATCCGCGCTGTTAATTTTTAATTTATCCGCCCTAAGCTATTCTCAGGATGAGCCTTCCACGGCCTCAGATGAGTCGGTTAGCGTTGATAACGCTGATTTGTCATCTCAGCCTCAAAATCAGCAAGCCAGCCAGCCGCAGCAGCCTGCAACAGTCGAAAGCCAGAAAATAATAAAAAATATCGAAATCAAAGGAAATAAAGTAATAAGCACTTCCACTATTATTTCTAAGATTAAAACAAGGATAAGCCAGCCGTACTATTCTAGGGTTGCCCAAGACGATATCAAGCGCCTCTACGAAACGGGGTTTTTCAGCGACGTAAGCATTGATTTTGAAGAAGATGCTGGTGGCATAAAGGTAATAATATCAGTCACTGAAAAGCCGATTGTAGAGAAAATCACATTTGAAGGCATACGCATATTACGTAAGGATTTACTAGAGAGAAAAACGTTAAAAACGAAAGCCGGACAATATTTGGATTATAACCAGCTAAAAGAAGACATCCAAAGCATCAAAAATGAATATCAGAAGAAAGGCTATTCAGAAACAGAAGTAAATTATGATGTTCAGATTAATAAAGATACAGAAAAGGCCGATGTTGTTTTCAGGGCTGTGGAAAGCAAGCGTATACGCATAAAGAGGGTTTATGTAAAAGGTAATGATAGCCTTAAAAGGGGTAAAATTATAAAGGCGATGAAGACAAGACAGGCCAGGATATTCCACGCCGGATTTTTAAAAGAGGGAGAATTACAGGATGATTTAGACCGTGTAAAAATTTTATACAATACAGAAGGTTTTGCGGATGCGGCAGTTGATTATAAAGTAGAAAAAGGCAAGAAGGGATGGATCTATATTTATCTTACAGTAGAGGAAGGAAAGAAATATATTGTCGGCAGCGTAAATATCGCAGGCAACAAGGATTTCTCCGCGGAAGAATTAAAGAGCAAATTAAAAGAAGCTACGCAAGGCAAAGTCTTTAGCGAATTAGGCATGCAGCAGGATGTTTATAACCTGCGCGATTTCTATTTAGGTAAAGGCTACCTTTTTGTCCAGCTTGATGAATCCGCGTCTGTCAATACCCAGACGGGCAATGTGGATATTACTTACAGTATAAAGGAAAATGAAATAGCTTATGTAGAGCGAATCGACATTAGGGGAAACGTAAAGACCAAAGATAAAGTTATACGCAGGGAAGTGCGCTTAAAACCCGGCGACAGGTTTGATGGAGAGAAATTAAAAAGAAGCAGGGAGAGGCTGAATAATTTAGGATATTTTGAAGAAGTGGTTTTTGATAATGAAGCCGGCACAAAGCCTAACCAGGAAAATCTTATTGTGGATGTAAAAGAAGCTCAGACCGGTTCGTTCAGTTTCGGCGGCGGATATTCCACTGTAGACCAGTTTATAGGTTTTGTGGAAGTAGAGCAGAAAAATTTCGACCTTTTTAATTTTCCTAATTTTACGGGCGGCGGGCAGGATTTATTGATAAGGAGCGAATTAGGCAGCGTGACTGAAGACTTCCTGTTGAGTTTTACAGAGCCGTGGCTGTTTGACCGTCCAATTTCCGGCGGATTTGACGCTTACAGAAAGATACATGATAAAGAAAATGATGTGGGTTATAGCTATAGCGAGAAACGCACAGGCGGAGATTTGCGTTTAGGCAGGGAGTTTTCTGAATACCTCAAGGGCAATATTATCTACAGGATGGAAGATATCACCATATCAGATGTAGATGATGACAGCTCCCAGGATTTAAAGAAAGAAATAGGAACAAATACTATAATGAGTTTGCAGTTTGGCTTGACGCATGATACCCGTGACAATATATTCGATCCCAGGAAAGGGACTGTGTTGAGCGGTTCAATAGAATGCGCAGGCGGGCCCTTTGGCGGAGATAAAGATTTTCTAAGGCTGTATAATCTCGCTGACCAGTATTTTGGCTTGACTGAAAAATCTGTTTTAGAGGCGAAGTTCGAAAGCGGATGGCTGTTTACTTATGGTGACACATCAGATATTCCTATTTATGAAAGGTTTTATGCGGGCGGCGCAAATACCATACGCGGTTATGATGAAAGAGGCGTCAGCCCAGTAGATGAGTTAGGAAATTCTATAGGCGGCGAGTCTGTACTTATATTTAGTTTAGAACATACTTATGCTTTGCTGGATTTCTTGAAATTTGCCACTTTTGTCGATACGGGAAATACGTGGCGCAAAGTAGAGGATTACGGGTCAGGCGGTTTTAAATCCGGCGTCGGTTTTGGTTTCAGGGTGAAAACTCCGTTAGGCCCTATCAAAGTAGATTACGGAATTCCTTTAAATAAAGAGCCCGGAGAGACAGATAAGGGCAGCGGAAAATTTCATTTCAGCATGGGG
>JAQTPJ010000098.1 GCA_028712915.1 Candidatus Omnitrophota bacterium | reverse complement strand
GGCTCCGCTAAAAGCGCTAAATTATGGCATTATCTTGGCAAAGGAGCCAGCTCGCCACTCGCCGCAGACAGATTAGCCTTCGGCGGAAAATCGCTGGTAAGAAAGGAAGATAATAGGATAACTCCTATCTCTGCATTAGGCGTTAAAGAGGGAGTAACAAGCCTGAGGGGATTATTGCGGGAAAAGATATCCCATAGAAAATCCTGCGGCAGCAAGCGGCCTATTATTTTAACTATAGGAGGAGAGCCGGATACTGGCAAAACTCCTTTCGCATATTTCTTAAGAGAGAATTTAGGCATAATTTCAGAGAGGAAGATATTATGCTTTGATTTAGATAGATATCCTCTGGGGCTTGACGAGTGGTTCCTGGATGAGCGAGAGTCAAGAAAACACCGTGCGGTGAAGTTAGTTATCCTTGAAGGGTTGACTAGCGATTTTTACCGTAAGAACGAATGGCCGCAGGCAGGGCCAAAGTTTGGAGATTTCGCAGACATTTCCATAAGGATGGTTAAAAATGGTTTTGAGTCCGGCCTTGATTGGCAATATCACAAAGAATACGTCCACGCGGAAAAAAGATACCCTGATGTTATGATTATCGGTTCTCTATGCGGAGCCGCTTTTAGCAATAAGGTAGCGGGGTTGAAAAAACTCCTAAATTCTAAACATAGCCTTTCTTCGCCGATAGAAAACAATGAGGTTTTATCGCACGGAGGAGTTCAAACTTATTTATTTGGCGAACCAGAGGCCATCGACAGAACCGCTGAGCATAAGGATACCCCGGAGAAAGCAGTCTTGACGCGGAATTTCCAGGTGCAGCTTTTAGATGAGCGCGGCATGCATAGTTTCCCCAGTATCAAAGTTTCTCAATTATTGAATCAGGTTTTGAAAGACGAACGTTCGCTGGAAGAGATAAAGATAGGATTTGTAGTCGACAAGAAATCTGTGTTATACGTTACCAGAAGCCACCGCCTGCTGGAAAATGATTTACTTATTTTATTGTGCGATATTCCAGAAGCGCAAATTCCCAATCCTATGTTGGATATCACGCTTTTTGGCAAGCGCAAGGAATTACTTTCGGGCATTGAAGATGGGGTTAAATTAGGATTCATACATCTCTATGATGATCCAGCTTATGAATATAAAGCAATAGGCGTTACGGATAAGGTTGCATTATATAGATAAAAACGCTTGTAATATTATTTTAAACTATATAATGATGAGCAAAAATTTTAGTTTAAATAATTATTTATTAAAGTTACGTTAACCATTGGTAATCAATAGGTTAGGTATCAAAAAAAACTTGCAGAAACCGCTTTCTTGTGTTATACTTTTAACAGAAAGGAGGAATAAAAATGTTCTACCCCCGCTTTAAATCTAATGAAGTGCCAAGGGAAGAAAACGACTCTAAAAAGACTGCGACGTCGAGCGAACAACGCATGTTCAGTAGATTTAGGGTGAATTTTCCGACTCGTTTTCGCAACTTAAACGTTGGTAGAAGAGGCGAAGGCAGATGTATAGACATCGGTGCCGGAGGGGTCGGTATCGAGTCCGCTCAGGCTTTGGATCCAAGAACGCCGCTGGAGATGTGGATAGATGTGGCTGACGGCTTTGATCCGATTAATTTAAAAGGCAGAGTGGTCTGGTCTCGAAGGGCTGAATCGGAAAATTATCAGACAGGCGTTGTTTTTGATTGCCCACGGCTGATTGCATTTTCGAGAGTCTTGAAAATGCTCAGGAAATAACGTTTTCCTGTCTAACCTCTAAGTCTCTATTCGATTCTCACTAAAAGCGAAGCTTGCAGTGTTGGCGTTTAGGGTATAAATGTGAGCGTAATAGTTTCGGTCTCATCATGAATAGAGGATCTCGCGTTCTCATATTATATTTTATATTTATAGGGCAAGGTTTTTAAAGGCCTTATTATATAGAAGCTATGGTTTAATAAAAATAGCCCCGCAGAGACAAGTTTTCTGTGGGGCTTTGCATATTTTAAGCCGGTTTTCCCTGGTTTGTAACCCCTTAAATAGCCTATAGAAATACAAGATAATTAACTTGATTATTTTCACCGCTTATGATAGACTTTTTGAAATCTTTTTCACCGCTTATATATCGATATATGCCATATAATCCATATAAAACCGACCGCAAATCCTGGTTTTCAAAATTCAGAAATTCTATTTCATACCCCATTTTATGCATATTTGTATTAGGTTTTTTTGGCTGCGGCCAAAATGGCCCTGCCGATGTTTCTTCCGCGGCAGCCAAGAAGGTTGTTGTCTGGCACTGGATGACAGACAGAGAAGATGTTTTTCAGGAGCTGGCAAGGCAGTATGAAAGCTTGACCGGCGTAAAATTGGTATTCGAACTTTTCGCGCCTTCTGACCAATATTCGCAGAAAATACGCAGCGCAGCGCAAGGACAGACTTTGCCTGATATCTATGGCCTTTTAGCAGACAAGAGGGATTTCTCCTCTTTTATTAAAGCCGGCCACGTAGCAGACTTAACGCTTGAATTAGAAGAAAATAATTCTGCCTGGAAAAACACATTTTTTCCAAACGCCGTGGGGGTTAATGAATTCAAAGCTGACGATAGTTATGGCGTGAAGCCCGGAATTTACGGAATTCCCATTGACGTAATGACTATTGAAATGCTCTACAATAAGAACTTGTTGCAGAAGGCAGGGCTTGACCCGGAAAAACCGCCTGCGACATGGGAAGAATTCATGGCGGCCATAGAGAAATTAAGGGCCTCTGGCATCCAGGGAATGGTTTCTGGTTGGGTAGAGGTCTGGATGATCGATTGCCTTGCTTCCAATTATGCCTTTAACATCATGGGCAAGGAGAAGGTGATAGAAACGATTAAGGGGAATGTCGCTTACACCGACCCTGACTGGATTAAGGTCTTTGATTTGTTCGCCCAGATGCGCGACAATCAGGCGTTGGTCCCCGGGGTAATCGCTATGATTAATAAAACCGCCGAGCAATTATTTGCCAATGGAAAATGCGCTTTTGCTTTTAACGGGTCATGGTGCGTGAATGTCTACAAGGGGATGAATCCTGATTTAGACTATGGGGTAATGCTGCCGCCGGCAGCTTCTAGTAAGTTTCCTATGGCGGTGTGGGGCGGGGCCGGTTCTTCATTCTTGGTTAATGACCGCTCTCCCAATAAGGAGCTTGCGATTGAATTTCTAAAATGGCTTACAGCCAAAGAGCAACAAGTTTTCCTGGCAAATAAAACCCAGAATCTTCCCGCAAACAAAGAAGCGCTTGATGAAATTTCTCCTGTTTTGGCGCAGTTTGCCAATGATATGAAATACGCAACCCATCCCAACATTTTAGGGGTTTCAGAATTCCCCGTGGTTATCGAAGCGCTGGATAAGGGGATACAGTCGATTATTATAGGCGAGAAAACGCCTCGACAGGTTGCTTTCGAAGTGCAGATTATAAAGGAACGCGAAATGGCGCGCAATAAGTAGCCCATTGCCGATTATGAGAATTAACAAATCAACTCTAGAAAATTACTTTTTCATCCTGCCCGCAGTCATCATCTTTACAATATTTTATATCATACCTTTCTTCTGGATATTCCAGTTGAGCATGTTTGACTGGGATGGAATATTGCCTACCAAGATTTTCGTAGGGCTGCAGAATTTTAAGGAAATCATCAGCCAAGACCCCAGCTGGTGGCAGGCAATAGGCAATGCCGTGTATATCACTCTGATCGCTTTGATTTTGCAGAATGCTTTGGCTTTTTTGTTGGCCTTAGCCTGCGACCGTGAAATAAAAATGAAAAATTTTTACCGGGCGGTATTTTTTATTCCTCCGGTATTATCGGAAATAGTAGTAGGTATGGCCTGGAGGTTTATTATTAGCGGCGTTGATGGCGCTAATATCATTAACCGCATGTTGGTTTCAGTAGGGCTGCCGCAATTGGTGCACAATTGGTTGTCCGATCCTAAAACTGTCCTGACCACGGTTGCCTTGGTGCACAGCTGGAAGGGATTTGGTTGGGGGTTTCTGATTTTTCTTGCGGGCTTACAGATAATACCCAAAGAACTTTATGAGGCGGCGCGCGTGGACGGCGCCAGCTCCTGGGATAGTTTTAAAAAGATTACTATTCCCTTGATGGTTCCGGTGATTGTGCTGGTTTCGATTCTTACCATTCTGGGGACAATGCAGGCGTTCGCATTAATCCTGGCGTTAGTGGGCGGAGAGTTTGCCGGCCATACATCAGTGCCGGTCCTGAGGATATTGACTGTCATGCGCGATTCATCGCGCTTTGGCTATGCCTGCGCGCAAGGTATTAGTTTCGGAGTGATTTTGGTAATAATTTCTTTTATACAGTATAGATTGTCTAAGAGGTACCGCGAGGAATAGGGGCGAGGGGTATAATATGGAAGGAAGGGTGGGGTGAAGAGCGCAATTTATTACCAAGTAAAGAAAGTTATAATGAATTCGTTGGTTCACTTGTTCCTCTTAAGCGTCGCAGCTACCTGCCTTTATCCGGTGTTATGGATGGTTGCTTCCAGCTTCAAGACGCAAGAGACTATTTTCAGCGATATTTCGCTTATACCGCA
>JAQTPJ010000097.1 GCA_028712915.1 Candidatus Omnitrophota bacterium | reverse complement strand
ATACTGCCTTTATAATAATCTGCATTATTTAAGGCGGTCTGTATTTCTTCCAGCGTAGGCGCAACAAAAGCTCCGCTGGCAACTTCCTCTTTTTCTACCGGCACTAACTGCGGCGGCAACTCGCCTAATCTCTCATCTCCCTGCTCTATGACTACAGGCTCTGCCATATCTGCCACTTCGCTATCGGGAATTACTGTTATTGTGGTATTGTCTAACGGCAACCCGCTCTGGAACGGCGACTGGGCTCCTTTTTCTCTACAGCTTACAAAAGTTGTAACACAAACAACAAACATAACCACTATTAACAATGCGTACACACGTCTACCCATCTTATTTCTCCCTCCTCCTTTTTTACCAAAAATATTTTACCTTTATAATAACTAAAAAACTATTTTTTTACTTCCGGCTGGGCAGGAAGCTCTTCCTCAGCTTCTTCAACAGCTTCCTCAACAGCCTCTTCAATCTTCTCAGGCTGGGCCTCTCTCTCAATAACCTCCTCTAAAGGCATATAATAAAATTTACCCAGGGCATCCCAGGTGTTTCTGCCTACCACTCCGTCAATCTCTAAATCATTTTGCTTCTGGAATTCCTTAATCGCGTTTCGTGTCTTTGTCCCAATCTGTCCGTCTATTTTACCATCGTATAAACCGGCATTTTTTAGGGCTATTTGTATGTCTTCGTTTGAAGGAAATCTTACCATCTCTCTGACTGGCTCAACCTTACCTGCTATTTTCTGCGCTGAATATTTCTTGTCCTTAACTACGGATTTTCCCTGAGGCGCTTCTTCTCCCTTCTCAATACCTGCGATGCGCTCTTCTATTTTGGCTAATCTATCCTCTAGCTCTGAGTTTTTCTGATTTTGAGGCAAAGAAACGCATCCACTGATAAATATAATTAAAAATAACGCTATCCCTAAGCCAAGATTATATCGTATTTTATCCATTTTGCCTCCGGTTTTAACCAGCGCTTCGACTATGCTCAATGTTAGCAATGAGCGCAACTGAAGCGTTAAAATTTACTCTGATCCATATTGAAAAACATAATAACAAATAAGCAACTTTTGTCAAGGGAAATGCTTAAATTAAAGCCTCTCTCTCCTCAATACCTCCCGCCAAATTTGCCTTCCTAAAACACTTTTCCGTGCCGATACGGACGGCCTTTATTCTTTTCTATTTTCTTAAGCAGGGCCTCTCCTAAATCAATCTTCTTCTGGCCGCAGTAATCGAAAATCCTTATGCAGCAATCAGCCAATTCTTCGGCTAAGGCCTCTTTGGGGTGGCTGTTGCGCATCGCCTCCAAGGCCTCTGATAATTCAGAGTGCATCAAAGCAATGACTTCGCCGTCCGAACGCTCCTTATCCCACCAGCCTTTTCCTTTAGCTATTTCATGGCAGACCTTTATTAAATTATCTACGGTTGTATCCGACGCAATCTTCTTATTATTATTTTTTGGCATTTTTTATGAACTCCTTCATTAATAGTTTATTCTTTTTACCGGTTTTTTTCTCTACCCCGCTGGAAACATCCACAGCATAAGGCAAAAATGCCTTTACCGCTTTGTTAACGTTGTGAGGCGTCAGGCCTCCTGAAATAATATAAGGTTTTTTCATCCTCTTTATCTGCCTGGACAACGCCCAGTCAAAAGCCTTGCCTGTCCCGCCGAATTCAGACTTAGAATAATTATCAAATAAAAACAACTCGCACGGCAAATCCTCTATATTATTAAGAGTATTTCTATCTTTTATGCGTATAGCCTTAATCAGGCGCAGGCCTTTTAATTTCTTTAAATAGCCTTTATCTTCGTCGCCATGCAACTGCACAAAATCCAATCCGCAGCATGCGGCTGTTTTTTTTACCTTAGCGGCTCTTTCATTAACAAACAACCCCACCTTAAAAACAAAAGGCGGCAGGATATCGATAATTTCCTTCGCCTTCATGGGTTCTATGTAGCGCTTGCTTTTCTTAAAAAAGACAAAGCCCAATAAATCCGCTCCACCCCATAAAGCATCCAGGGCGTCTTCTATGTTGGTAATCCCGCAAATTTTTACTTTGGGTTTCATTTCGTAGCGCTGATAAGTTCTTTTAATTTTCTGCTTATATCTTCCTCACGCATCAAAGATTCTCCGATTAAAACTCCGTTTACGCCCATTTTTTTAAAACGTTTTACCTGCGCAGCCGATTCTATGCCGCTTTCAACAATAACTAATTTGTCTTTGGGGATCTTCGGAACCAAATCCTCGCTTATTTTCAAATCTATGCTGAAATCATCGAGATTGCGATGGTTAATGCCAATTATATCTACGCCTTCCTTTATCTTTAAGGCCTTTTCTAATTCCTCTTGCGTGTGGACTTCAACCAACGGGTCAATATCAAGCGTCTTGGCGATATTGATAAACTCCTCTATCTCGGCTGCCGAAAGAATTCTTGCGATAAGCAAAACCGCATCCGCCCCATAAAGCTTTGCTTCGTAAATCTGGTATTCGTCTATTATAAAATCCTTGCGCAAAATAGAAAGGCTGGTATTATCCCTGACTTTAGATAAATCATCCAGGCTGCCTTTAAAGAATTTTTCTTCAGTAAGGACAGAAACCAACCCTATGCCTTCCTTCTGGTAAACATTAGCTATTCTAGCCACATCTAAATCTTTCCTTAAATCGCCCTTTGAGGGAGAGGCGCGTTTTATCTCGGCTATCAGGTGCAAGGCAGGCTTTCTTAATATTTCTTTAAAGCGGGATTTTACGGTTACGAACTTGACTTTATCTTTTAATTCCTGAAGGGAGAGAGTCCCTTTTTTCTCCTTAACAGAATTATTCTTTTCTTCGATTATCTTGGCTAGAAAATTCATGTAATGATGCTACCTATTGGTAAATTCTATCAGTTGCTTTAATTTTTCCTTTGCCCTGCCGGAATCAATAGTAATGCTTGCCAGCTCAAGGCCTTCTTTTATATTCGGCGCCGCTCCTGCAATATATAATGCCGCTGCCGCGTTAAGGCAGGCGATATCCCTCTTCGGGCCTTTCTTGCCGTCTAATATTTCTCTGGCAATCTTTACGTTTGTTGCTATATCGCTTCCCAAAATATCTTTTATCTCCGCTTTCTTTATACCGAATTCCGCTGGAGTAATGATAAATTCTTTTATCTTGCCGTCTTTTAATTCGCATACCTCAGTCTTTGCCGTGGTGGTTATCTCATCTAACCCATCAAGCCCGCGCACCGCCATTACATGCGCAGAACCCAATTCCTTCAAAACCAAGGCGTATTCTTTCAATAAATTCGCGGAGTTGACGCCTACTAATTGATACTTAACAAAAGCAGGGTTGGTAAGCGGCCCAAGGAAATTGAATATCGTACGGATACCCAGCTCTTTTCTTATGGGTTGGGCGAATTTCATCGCCGGATGGAATCTCGGAGCGAACATAAAACCTATGCCGACTTTTTCAATACAATTCTTTACTTTGTGTTCGTCTATATCTATCTTTACACCTAATGCCTCTAATAAATCAGCGCTGCCGCATCTGCTGGAAACAGAACGGTTGCCGTGCTTTGCCACTGATACTCCTGCGCCGGCGACAATCATCGCCACAACGGTAGAGACATTAAAGGTCCCCATCCTGTCTCCTCCGGTGCCGCAGGTATCAACTACTATTTTCTTCTTTAGTTTAACCTGCCTGGAAAAACTCCTCATCACAGAAGCCGCTGCCGTAAGTTCATCAACAGTAACCCCCTTAATAATAGAAGCCGTCAAGAATGAAGAAATCTGCACAGGCGAAGCATTGCCTTTCATGATTTCCTCAATAGCAGACTGCATTTCCTTCCTCGTCAGATTTTGTTTCTGCGTTAATTTTACTATTGCCTCTTTAATCATTTTTAAATCCTCACTTTTGATTTAAGAAATTACTCAATATGCGCAATCCCAATTTAGTCAATATCGACTCGGGGTGAAATTGAACTCCCCAAATCGGGTATCCTTTATGCTTAAGGCCCATTATCTCTTTATCTTTTGTCCAGGCGGTAATTTCTAAGGCACTAGGCAGCGTCTTTCTTTCTACCAGCAAAGAGTGGTAACGCGTAGCCTCAAACGGCGACGGGATATTCCTAAAGATCGTCTTTTTGTCATGGTGTATCATCGAAGTCTTGCCATGCATAATATTTTTTGCCTGAATAATCTTCCCGCCAAAAGCATAGCCAATTGCCTGATGGCCTAAACACACACCCAGGATAGGAATTTTGCCTTTAAATTTATCTATCAGTTCGCAGGAAATCCCCGCGTCCTCAGGCCTTCCCGGCCCGGGAGAAATAACAATCTTCTCCGGCCTCAGCCGCTTAATTCTGTTTATAGAAATCTTATCATTCCTAAAAACTTTCAAATTATTGTGCAGCTGCCCCAGGTATTGGACAAGATTATAGGTAAAAGAATCGTAATTATCTATTATGAGTATCATATTTTTATTTATTGTTTAGTCCGATAAATCTTGGCTCCTAGCTGGGTTAATTTTTTATCCAAATTTTCGTATCCTCTATCCAAATGATATACCCTTAATACTTCTGTCTTGCCTTTTGCCACTAATCCGGCTAAAACCAGCGCAGCGGACGCGCGTAAA
>JAQTPJ010000096.1 GCA_028712915.1 Candidatus Omnitrophota bacterium | reverse complement strand
GTTCCATCGGCCCTTACTCTTTGATTACGCAGCAGCCATTGGGCGGCAAGGCTCAGTTCGGCGGGCAGAGGTTTGGAGAAATGGAAGTCTGGGCGTTGGAGGCATACGGCGCAGCATTTACTTTGCAGGAGATGCTTACCGTAAAAAGTGACGACGTTATTGGAAGGACGCGTATTTACGAAGCGATTGTAAAAGGCGAACAGAGGTTTAATCCGGGCACGCCGGAGTCATTTAACGTTTTGATAAAAGAATTGCACGGTTTAAGCTTAGACATAAAAGCGGAGAAGCAAAAGTAAGCCATGGAAGACAGGAATAAAGATAAAGATAATATTGTATTATTTGATAGCATAACCATAAAGATTGCCTCGC
This sequence comes from Candidatus Omnitrophota bacterium, assembly GCA_028712915.1. GTDB lineage: Bacteria > Omnitrophota > Gorgyraeia > Velamenicoccales > JABMQK01 > JAQTPJ01. The sequence goes on along the minus strand of JAQTPJ010000096.1, from coordinate 4,245 downwards.
CGCAGGTCATTAAATCTTGGTCTAAAGGCGAAGTCAGGAAGGCAGAGACCATTAATTACCGTACGTTGAAGCCTGAAAAAGACGGCCTTTTCTGCGAGCGTATCTTTGGGCCAGTGCGCGACTGGGAGTGTAACTGTGGTAAATACAAAGGCAACAAATTCAGGGGCATGGTTTGCGACAGGTGCGGAGTTGAAATAGCAAGGTCGAATGTCCGCAGGGAGAGGATGGGCCATATAACCCTGGCCACCCCTGTAACGCATATCTGGTTCTTCAAGGCAGTCCCCTCAAGGTTATCGGCAATTTTAGATATAGGCTTAAGAAATTTAGAGAAAATAATTTACTATGAAGAATATGTTATTACAGACCCTGGCGATACCGGTTTAAAGAAGAGGGATTTAATAAGTGACGACCAGTATCAGGAGCTTGTGGGTAAATACGGCAATTCGTTTAAGGCAAAGATTGGCGCTGAAGCGGTATTGGATTTGTTGAAAGAAGCCGACCTGGAAACTCTTTCTAAGAAGATGAGGAAGCAATTAGATGCCACAAAAGAAGGCGCAGCCAGTAGGAAAATCGCCAAGACTTTAAAGATCATAGAAGATTTTCGTAAATCGGGCAATAAGCCGGAGTGGATGATTTTGGAAGTTTTACCGGTTATTCCTCCAGATTTAAGGCCTCTGGTCCCGTTGGATGGCGGCAGGTTTGCCACCAGCGATTTGAATGATTTATACCGCCGTGTAATTAACCGCAATAATCGTTTGAAAAAACTTTTAGAGCTGAATGCGCCAGAGATTATTATTCGTAATGAAAAACGCATGCTCCAGGAAGCGGTAGATGCGCTTTTAGATAACGGCCGTCACGGAAGGGCAGTTTTAGGTTCCAGTAATCGGCCCTTGAAATCCTTGTCGGACATGCTTAAAGGAAAACAGGGAAGATTCCGCCAGAACTTATTAGGTAAACGCGTAGACTATTCCGGACGTTCCGTTATAGTTGTCGGCCCGGAATTGAAACTGCATCAATGCGGTTTACCAAAGCAGATGGCCTTAGAGTTGTTTGAACCGTTTATAATAAAGAAATTAAGAGAAAAAGGTTTTGTCCATACCATCAAAGGCGCAAAGCGTATGGTAGAAAGGGCGAAAATTGAAGTATGGGATATTCTAGACGAAGTTATAAAAGATCACCCTGTTCTGCTTAACCGCGCGCCCACGCTCCATCGCCTTAGCGTCCAGGCATTTCAACCGGTACTCGTAGAAGGCAAGGCCATCAGGATTCATCCTTTGGTATGTACCGCTTTTAACGCTGATTTCGACGGAGACCAGATGGCAGTGCATGTACCTTTATCCTTAGAGGCGCAGATGGAATCGCGTCTTCTTATGCTATCGGTTAATAACGTTTTTTCTCCTGCCGATGGCCGTCCAATCATCACCCCCACTCAAGATATAATTCTAGGCTTGTGCTACCTAACAAAAATTAAACCCAAAGTAAAAGGCGAATCAAAAATATTTGCCAATTGCGAAGAAGCAATAACTGCCTACGGGGACAATGAAATACATTTGCAGGCAAAGATAAAACTGCGTATAGGCAATTTATACAATCCGGATACGCAGCAGGCAGAAGAAGGAAAAAAGATTATTGAAACCACGGTGGGCAGGGCAATTTTCAACGAATACCTGCCGAATACTTTTGGTTTTGTGAATTTAGAGTTGAACAAAAAGAATGTAGGCCAGATAGTGGCAGTTTGCTACAAGTATTTCGGTCATGACCGCACGATAAAATTGTTGGATAGCCTTAAGGATTTGGGTTTTGAATTTAGCACGCTGGGCGGCATTTCCATATCTGTAGATGATTTAAAAATACCAAAAGATAAACAAAAATGCATAGACGAAGCAAAGGCAGAAGTATCTAAAGTTAAAGACCAGTACAAAAAAGGTATCATTACAAAGGGCGAGTTGCATAATAAGACAATCGATATCTGGACGCATACGACTGATAAAGTGGCTGATTTGGTGTTTAAAGAGATGGATACCTTTAATCCTATATTTATGATGGCTGATTCCGGCGCAAGGGGTTCAAGGCTGCAGATCAGGCAGTTGGCAGGCATGCGCGGCCTTATGGCAAAGCCTTCGGGAGAAATTATAGAAAACCCCATTACCGCTAATTTCAGGGAAGGCCTTACTGTGTTGGAGTATTTTATTTCTACGCACGGCGCAAGAAAAGGTTTGGCAGACACCGCGTTAAAAACAGCGGATGCGGGATATCTTACCCGCCGTTTGGTTGACGTGGCCCAGGAAATTATTATTACCGAGGAAGATTGCGGCACCTTAAACGGGATTACCTTATCTGCCATAGTAGAAGGAGATGAAGTTGTGGTTCCTTTAAAAGATCGCGTATTCGGCAGGGTTGCCTTGGATAATGTGGTTGATATTATTACCGATGAGGTTGTTGTAGAGGCAGGCCATGAGATAGATGAAGAAAAAGCCGAAATGATTGAAAAGTTAGGCATAGAAAAAATTCGCATACGCAGCGTTCTTACCTGCGAGTCAGAACGGGGTATATGCGTCAAATGTTACGGCAGAAACCTGGCTACAGGCAGATTGGTAGAGATAGGCGAGGCAGTTGGTGTTATTGCCGCGCAGAGCATAGGCGAACCCGGGACGCAGCTGACTATGAGGACGTTCCATATCGGTGGTACAGCCTCCAGGATAGTCGAACAATCATTCATCCGCTCCAAAAATAAAGGCATATTGAAATTCCATAACTTAAGAGTTGTAGAGAAGGATAAGGAATTAGTAGTTTTAAACAGAAATGGTTTTATAAGTTTAAATGATGAACAGGGCCGCGAATTAGAGCGCCGTCCTATTCCTCAAGGCAGTTTTATTTCTGCAAGCGAAAATGATGTTATTAATAAAGGTGTAATATTTATCAGGTGGGATCCTTATACTTCTCCGATTTTGACAGAAGTGGGCGGGATAGTCAGATATGAAGACATAAAAGAAAATGTTACCATGCGCGAGGAAGTAAATCCTGCGACAGGGGTTACGGAACGTGTAATCGTGGAACATAAGACAGACTATCATCCTCAGATAATTATATTGGATACCAAGGGAGATATTTTAGGTATATATCCTGTGTCAGTAAACGCCCACATCATGGTAAAAGACGGCCAGGAGGTTAAAGGCGGAGAAATGTTGGCTAAAATACCCAGGGTTGTTACAAAGACAAGAGATATTACGGGTGGTCTACCCAGGGTTGCTGAATTATTTGAAGCCCGCCGCCCGAAAGACCCGGCAGTTATATCCGAAATAGACGGCTTTGTGGAATTTGGCGAGACGAAAAAAGGACAGCGCCAGATAGTTGTCAAGTCTCCTACGGGAATGAAAAGAGAATATGCTATTCCGCACGGAAAACATCCTAATGTTTATAAAGGAGACAAGGTAGAAGCAGGCCAGCAGCTTACAGACGGGCCGGTTGTGCCGCAGGATATATTGCGCGTGCGCGGCGATAAAGTTTTGCAGGAATATTTAGTCAATGAAGTGCAGGAAGTTTATAGGCTGCAGGGCGTACATATTAATGATAAGCATATCGAGTTGATTATCAGGCAGATGCTTAAAAAGGTGCGCATAGAAGAATCAGGCGACAGCGAATTTCTAGTAGGCCAGCACGTAGACAGATGGATATTCCAGAAGGAAAATCAAAAGATTATCAAAAAAGGCGGCAAGCCGGCTTCTGCAACGCCTTTGCTTTTAGGAATTACCAAATCTTCAGTTACCACCGAGAGTTTTATTTCAGCGGCAAGTTTCCAGGAAACAACAAGAGTTTTGACAGAAGCCGCAGCTTCTGGTAAGATAGATGAACTTTTTGGTTTGAAGGAAAACGTAATAGTCGGCCATTTGATTCCGGCTGGCACAGGTTTAAGGTATTACAGGGATATAAATATGGAAAAGTTCGGACAGGAAAAAATAGAAGCAGTAACAGGGAGTGAAGAGGATGTCACCGACAATAGCGCAATTAATACGTAGTGGAAGAGTCTTAAATACCAAGAAGTCAAAGTCGCCGGCATTAAAAGGCTGCCCGCAGAGAAGAGGCGTTTGCCTTCAGGTGAGGACAATGACACCTAAGAAACCTAATTCAGCTTTACGTAAGATTGCGCGCGTGCGTCTGACGACAGGTATAGAAGTAACCTCATATATTCCCGGCGAAGGCCATAACCTGCAGGAACACTACATAGTTTTAGTAAGGGGTGGCTGG
>JAQTPJ010000095.1 GCA_028712915.1 Candidatus Omnitrophota bacterium | reverse complement strand
AAGTAGAAGACGGAAATTATAACTGGGTAAGTGTATTAAACGAGTTTTACCATTCTTTTGAAAAGAGCGTCGAATTTGCGAAGAAGACCATAAAGAAAGAAGTAATATTCTCTGAGGAGAAGTGCGAAAAGTGCGGTAAGCAGATGGTAATAAAATGGGGCAGGCGGGGGAAATTCCTGAGCTGCTCGGATTACCCGCGCTGTAAATATTCGCAATCTATTACTACGGGAAAATTCTGCCCGGAGCCGAATTGCGGCGGAGAACTTATAGAGAGAAGAACGGCAAAAGGAAAAGTCTTTTATGGCTGTTCCAATTTTCCTAAGTGCAGGTTTACCTCCAGCAGATTACCGCAATAGATAGGCCATAGGTTGATATGGACAGGTTAATAGAAAAATTCTTAAGGTACCTTGAGATAGAAAGAAATGCCTCTTCGCATACGGTATTGAATTATAAGATAGATCTTGTGGAATTTAAGAAATTCTTGCAGGATAAGCCAATTGAGGGAGTGGATTATCTTTCCTTGCGTAAGTATCTGGCGCATATTAAGGAGCGCAATCTTGGCAACCGTACGATATCGAGGAAATTGTCTTGCCTGCGCAGTTTTTATAAATTTCTATTTAGAGAAGGGCTCATAAAAAATAACCCTGTCCTTATGTTGAGCAGCCCTAAGCAGGACAAGATGCTTCCTCATTTTTTGACAGAGGAAGAAATGGCGAAGTTGATAGAAGCGCCGGTAACAGATACTCTTTTGGGTTTGCGCGACTGCGCCATATTTGAGGCTCTCTATTCTACAGGAATGCGCGTATCCGAGTTGGTATCATTAAACATTAACAGCATAGATTCCATCAGCTCCACAGTAAAAGTTTTAGGCAAAGGCAAGAAAGAAAGGCTGCTGCCTATAGGAGAAAGGGCGTTGGAAGCAGTTAATAAATATCTCTCAGAGAGAAATTTACAGAGGAATAAAAAGAAAGAGGCAGCAGCCCTTTTCTTAAATAAAAATAACAGCCGCCTTTCAGACCGGGGCGTGAGGAAGATCGTCCATAAATATATACTTAAATTTAGTTTAAAGTCCGGGGTATCCCCGCATACCTTTAGGCATTCATTCGCCACTCATTTATTAAACAGGGGAGCGGACCTAAGGTCTGTCCAGGAACTGCTCGGCCATGCCAATCTTTCTACGACGCAGATTTATACGCATTTAACTACTGATAAACTCAAGGCTGTATACAATAAGGCGCACCCGAGGGCATAACATATGAAAGCAATACTGATTTTATACGATTTTATCCTGGTTTTATTGATTCCTTTTTATCTTGTTTCTTTGATATTGAAAGGCAAATTCAGCTTTCAGGTATTTAAGCGTTTTCTTATAGGCGATAAGGCCGTATGGCAGGTTATTAAAGCAAAAGAAACCATCTGGCTGCATGCGGTGAGCTTAGGTGAAGTATTAACGTGCAAAAACCTTATAAATAAGTTAAGCCGGAAATACCCCGATAAGGCTATCTTGATAACCACGGTTACAGCCACCGGGATGGCTTCGGCTAAAAGTTTATCTAAAGATAATATCGTAAGTTTGTATATGCCTTTTGATTTAGGTTTCCTCATCAGCCATTTTATAAAAACAATTAAGCCGAATATGCTTATCCTGCTTGAAACTGAACTGTGGCCAAATTTATTATATTATTCACAGAAGAAAGAAGTTCCTGTGTTGGTTTTGAACGCCAGGCTCTCCGATAGGTCATTTGGAAAGTATCGTTTATTTAGTTGGTTTGTAAAAAGGTTGGTAAAACCGGTTAAAATGTTTTGCGCGCAATCAGATTTAGACGCCGGCAGGTTCGCCCAGATAGGTATAGAAAAAGAACGCATAAAAATAACCGGCAATATGAAATTTGATACCATAGACGCTTTGGACAAGGTGCAGTCAGAAGAAATGCTTAATCTAAAAGACAGGATTTCTTTGGCCTCTCAGGATTTTCTTATTGTGGCCGGGAGCACCCATGATAAAGAAGAGGAATATATCTTGGATATTTTTAAGAAACTAAAAGGGCAGTTTAAGAACCTGCGTTTATTGATAGCGCCCAGGCATTTGGAGAGGATAGATTCTATCGAGAAAATGATTGCCAGGAAAGGCTTAAAGCCGTATAGGTGTTCTAGTTTTAATTCGCCTTCATCCGACGGAGTATTAATCTTGGATGCTGTAGGCAAATTACTGCTTATTTACGGCTTGGCAGACCTTGTCTTTGTGGGCGGCAGCTTGGTCCCCGTAGGGGGCCATAATATATTAGAGCCGGCATTTTTTGGAAAACCTATAATTGTGGGCCCGTACACGCATAATTTCAGGGAAATAACTGAAGCGTTCTTATCAGCCGGTGCCTTGGCGCAGGCAGAGGATGTTAAAGATATGGAATCAAAAATAGCAGAGCTTATATCCAATAGGGACAGGTTGATAGAATTAGGCAGGGCTGCTAAATCCGTATTGTCTTCAAGGCAGGGGGCGACGCCTGCCAATTTAGCCATAATAGAAAAGACGCTTAACCGCGATTTATAAACGATGGAAAATCAATATCTTTTATTTAAGGAAAAAAAGGTTTTATGCCGGATTTTGTTTCCGGCGCTGTATTTATTTTCTTTAATTTACGGATTCTTAAGCGCCGCTATAAAATTAGCCTATGGCAGAAATATTTTGCGTAGCTATAGGCCGAAGTTAAAAGTTATAAGCGTGGGCAATATTACCGTAGGCGGCAGCGGCAAGACGCCGCTTGTGGAGTGGTTAGTTGAACGCCTGCAGAAAGAAAATAAGAAAATAGGTATTGTCATACGCGGCTACAAAAGGCCGGCTGGTAGTTACAAAGGGCTTGTTAAGGATAATAGCAGCTATTTCGAGATTGGCGATGAGGCAAGTATGTTAAAAGAAAAATTCAAAGGCGTAAAGATTGGCGTGGGAGAAGATAAGGCTCACAGCGCGCGCCTTTTAGAGAAAGAAGGATGCAACGTCGCTATTTTAGACGACGGATTTCAGCACTGGCGCCTTAAAAGGGATTTAGATATTGTTGTCATAGACGCTTCTTTGCCGTTGGCTGGGCAGAGGCTTTTGCCGTTAGGCAGGCTGCGCGAACCTTTAAACAGCCTCAAGCGCGCAGATATCCTGTGCCTTACAAAGACGGACATATCGCAAGACAACTACCGACAAAATGTAGAGTTATTAAATAAGATTAATCCTAAGGCATTGGTTACAAGCGCCGTATACCAGGCGTTGGGTTTACGCGATTTAAAGACAGGCGTTCTTTCGGCTATGGATTCGGACAGGTTTTTTAATAAACCCGTATTTATTTTATGCGGCATAGCCAATCCTCTATATTTTGAGAAGATGGTTGAGGGGGCGGGATTAATGATTAAGCGGAAATTTATATATCCTGACCACTATCAATATAAGAAAGCAGATTTTAGTTTAATAGGCAAAGCGGCTAAAGACAGCGGCGTTAATACCGTCATTACTACGCATAAAGACGCCGTGAGGTTGAAGCCATTCTTAGGCAGTTTAGAAAATACCGATATATTTTCCCTTCAGGTAAAATTGAAAATCACAGAAAATGAAGAAGCATTCTATCGCAGATTATTGTTTATATTGTCTCGTTAAGACAATATCCCTAATCGTTAGGTTTATCCCCTTAACATTGAGTGTTTATGTTATGAGGAGATTAGGCGCTTTGGCATTCTACTTTCTGGCAAAGAAGAGGATGATTGCTTACAGGAATATAAAGATAGCCTTCCCTAATTATACGCCCCGTAAAATAAATAGCATATTGAAGCAGACATTTATGAATTGCGCGCAGCATCTTGTGGAAATAGCTTATATGCCGTGGATAGACGATAAATATGTCAATAAGTTTATAGAATTCGAAGGCTTGGATGACGCCTTAAAACTAATGAAGAATAAAAAGGGCGGTATTTTCTTATGCCTTCATGAAGGCAGCTGGGAAATAGGCAGCGCGGTTACGGCGCGCGCCTTAAAGGATTATAATTATACGGTATTGGTTAGAGAGCAGCCGGGAGCGCCTTTAGTAAGTGATTTGCTTAATAGTTATAGGGTGAAGAATGTCCATAATGTCATGCCGATTACAGACAGCTTGCGTCCTATAGTTGAGAGTTTAAAAAAAGGTTATGCCATAGGTATGGCGGCTGACCATGGCGCGCAGGGCGGGATTTTGGTTAATTTCTTCGGCAGGCTGGCGCTTACGCCCATAGGGGCTTTGAAGTTTGCCTTAAAATTAGACACCAATATTTTCATAGGATTTATGAAGGGTAAAAGAAAGGCGCGGCATAAAATAACATTAAAGCCTTACAGCCTTGTCAGGACAGGCGACGAAGAGAATGATTTAAGGCTGAACTTAGAGAATATTAACCGTGTATATGAAAGGTATATAACCGACAGCCCGCAGGAGTATTTGTGGTTTTTTAAGAGATGGAAACACTCGCCGCAGAGGAATGCTCTTGTGCTTAGCGACGGCAAAGCAGGGCACCTTAAGCAGTCATTGGCTGTATTGGATTTAATTAATAAACTGCCGCTTCAGGTAAAATACGATGTCGTAGAGGTAAAGTTCAGCAATTTACTGCAAAAGGCGATGTTTTATCTTTGC
>JAQTPJ010000094.1 GCA_028712915.1 Candidatus Omnitrophota bacterium | reverse complement strand
TTGTTCTTTGCTAGGCGCCTCCTGTTGTAATGGCTGTGATAAATTTTGTAATTGATTTTGCAACTGGGCATTTCCTGTATCGGTTATCGCCTCTGTTTTAGGCGTAATAGCAGTTTCCGCTTTAACCCCTATGGTTTCTTTTGGCGGCACTTGGACTGGCTGCGTAATCTCCATTTTATTATCTATGGTTAATACGGGAGGACTTTGTGTTTGGTCTACTTGAGCATTGGCAGACGGCTGGGATGGCTCTGTTATAATTATTTCTTCTAAATTAACGGTCGGTTCTACTTCTTCAACACTCTTTATTTCGTCGCTAAAAAGCGTTACTTCTGTTGCGTCTTCTCCTTCACCAATACTAACCACAATCTTATCCTCGTCCTGCGATACAATCTTACCTGTCACTTTATTGCCGCTGTTTAAATAAATCACTTCCGCAAAAACGCTTGTGCAGATAAAAAATAGGATAAAACTAAACCACAACCAAATTTTATGTTTCATTTTTGGCACCTCGCGCAAAAATATGTTCCTCTGCCTCCTAAGGCAATTCTTTTTATAGAAGACTTGCATATATAGCAGGGTTTGTTTTCCCTGTCGTAAACTCTATGATAACTGGCATAACCGCCTTTTTTTCCTGTCAGCGTTACATACTGGTCGACAGAAGAACCTTTATGTTTAATCGCCGCCTTTAAAATTTCCTGTATGGCAGATAATAACCTTTTCTTTTCATTATCGGATAAACCCGATGACTGCCTTAACGGATTTATCTTTGCCTTAAACAAAGCCTCGGCCGCATAAAGGTTGCCCACGCCTGATATAAAAGTCTGGTCTAAAAGCAGCGGCTTTATTTTTGTCTTTTTCTTAGAGAGCATGCCGCTGAATTCCCGCGCAGTCAAATCAAACGGCTCGGGCCCGAGTTCTTTTATGAACTTTAAATCGCGCCAGTCATCCAACAGGCGCAGCTCTCCTAAAATTCTCCTATCATTATAATCCAAAATTGTATTATCGGATAGCCTAAAACTGACTCTGCTGTTTTTTGCGTTCCCGGGATAGACCAGCTGGCCGGTCATCCTCAGGTGGATAACCAGCGACTTTCCCGACGACAACTCCAGGATTAAGACCTTGCCTTTCCTTAGGATTTTGGCTATTTTTACGCCCTCTAAATTCCGCCTAAATAATTCGCGCGAAGGCTCTTTTATAACCTTAGGATTGTTGATTATGACAGCGCTGATTTTTTTGCCTGGGATTATCTTTTCCAGCTGCCGTTTTATTGTTTCAACTTCCGGTAGTTCCGGCATATGTTAAGATTAAAATATATCTTATAAAATTAAACCCTAAACCCCAAATCCTAAATTCTAAACAAACCTAAAACTCAAATTTTCCAAACTCAAAACAATCTATTTTGGATTTAAGATTTTGAATTTTGAGTTTATTTAGAGTTTAGTGTTTTGAGTTTATAATTTTAACTCTTACTTAGCTCCGATGGTACGCTGCCGCTTCGGCCTTTCAAGTTTGAGGCCTTCGCTGTAATAATCCTGCAGCGCCTTGGGCGCGTCTTTTTCCTGCTTTACCGCTTCAATCCCTTCGATTGTCGCTGCTGCCGCTGCCATTGTCGTAATGTAGGGAATTTTATGCTGTATTGCCATTATGCGGATGTAGCTGTCGTCGTATTTGGTGCTTGCGCCTGCCGGAGTATTAATGATGAGGTGTATTTCTTTATTTTTTATAGCGTCGGCGATGTTGGGCCTTCCTTCCAAAAGCTTGTTTATTCTCGTATTGGGAATACCTTTTTCTTCCAGAAGGCTGCCTGTGCCTGTAGTGGCGTATATATTAAAACCTAACTTGCTGATCCTTTTGGCCAACGCAACCAAATTCTTTTTATCCTTATCCGCTACCGTGACCAGGATATTTCCTTCCAGCGGCATTTTCGAGCCGGATGCTTCCTGCGCTTTATAAAACGCCAGGCCAAAAGTATTGGCAATACCCATAACCTCTCCTGTTGCCTTCATTTCAGGGCCTAAGACAGGATCAACCTCGGGGAACATATTAAAAGGAAACACCGCTTCTTTCACTCCGAAATAAGGCAGCTTGTGTTTTTTGAGCTCGGGGAATTGTTTTAATTTCGCGCCCAACATAACATGAGTAGCTATCCTGGCAATGGGAATACCTGTTACCTTGGACACAAGCGGCACTGTACGCGACGCTCTGGGATTTGCTTCCAATATATAGACCTTGTCCTGGCATATAGCGTACTGGATATTCATAAGGCCCACTACTTTTAATTCCTTGGCTATCCTCTCCGTATAGTCCTCTATTATCTTAAGATGCTCCGCCTTTATAGTCCTCGTCGGGATTGCGCAGGCAGAATCTCCGGAATGGATTCCCGCCAGCTCAATATGCTCCATAATCGCCGCCACAAAAGTATCTTCTCCGTCGCACAAAGCGTCTACCTCAGTTTCAATCGCATCCTCAAGAAACCTGTCTATAAGCATGGGGTATTCCGGGCTGACCTGTATTGCCTCCTGGGCATATTTTACCAGCGTAGCCTCGTCATATATTACCTGCATGCCGCGCCCGCCTAAAACAAACGACGGCCTGACCATCAAGGGATAGCCGATTTTATTGGCGATTTTTACCGCCTCTTCCAATGAACGCGCTGTGCCGCTCTCGGGCTGCGGTATATCCATCTTTATCATTCTCTCCCTGAACCATTCCCTGTCTTCCGCGATACGAATACTATCAGGGCTGGTGCCTAAAATTTTCACTCCGTTATCTTTTAATTCCTGGGCGATATTCAAAGGCGTCTGGCCGCCGAACTGCACAATTACTCCTTCCGGCTTTTCCTTTTCGTAAATCGCCAGCACATCCTCAACCGTGAGCGGCTCAAAATATAATTTATCGGATGTATCGTAATCCGTCGACACTGTCTCGGGGTTACAGTTAATCATAATCGACTCATAACCTTCGTCGCGCAAAGCAAACGCGGCGTGCACGCAGGTATAGTCAAACTCTATACCCTGTCCTATCCTGTTGGGCCCGCCTCCCAAAATTAAAACTTTTTTATTCGGCGATACCGGCACTTTGTCTTCTCCGATATACGTAGAATAATAATAAGCGGCATTTTCTACCCCGCTGACAGGGACGGCGTCGTAACAGCCTATCTTGCCAAGCTTAATGCGGCGCGACCTTACATCTTTTTCTTTCACTCCAAACAAGCCGGCTAAATACTTATCGGCAAAACCCAGCTCTTTTGCTTTTATTAAATCTTTATCCGGCAACTCTTTCCATTTATGTTTAAGCAGTTCCTCTTCGAACTCAACAATCTCTTTCATCTCCTTGATAAACCACGCCCCTATATGCGTCATCTGGTATAATTCTTCTACCGTCATACCCTGCCGCAGCGCCTCATACATCAGGAATACGCGTTCGCTCGACGGAAAAGCCAGTTTTTCTTTCAATTCCTGCAAAGTCAGCTTCCTGAATTTATCAACGCCTAAGCCGCACCTGTTTATCTCTAATGAACGTATGGATTTCTGCAGCGCCTCTTTGAAATTCTTTCCTATGCTCATTACTTCTCCCACTGCCTTCATCTGCGTACCTATGATATCTTTAGCCTGGGGGAATTTTTCAAATGCCCAGCGCGCGAATTTTACTACAACATAATCGCCGCTCGGCTCATATTTATCCAGCGTGCCTTTTCTCCAGTAGGGAATCTCTTCCATATTAAACCCTGCGGCAAGTTTAGTGGAGATGCGCGCAATTGGAAAACCCGTTGCCTTGGAAGCCAGCGCCGACGACCTGGAAGTACGCGGGTTTATTTCTATAACCACAAGCCTATCATCTTCTAAATTGTGCGCGAACTGGATATTTGTGCCTCCTACCACTCCGATAGCGTCAACTATTTTATAGGAAAGATCCTGCATCCGCTTCTGCAGTTTTTCCGGGACAGTCAGCATAGGCGCGACGCAGAAACTGTCGCCTGTATGCACGCCCATAGCGTCGATATTTTCTATAAAACAAACTGTAATTTTATTATTCTTTTGGTCGCGTACTACCTCAAGCTCCAGCTCTTCCCATCCTATAACAGATTCCTCGACTAAAACCTGATGCACAATGCTGGCGTTGAGCCCGCGAGCAACTATAACCCGAAGCTCCTCGATGTTGTAGGCAATCCCGCCGCCTGTGCCGCCCAATGTATAAGCCGGCCTTAGCACAACCGGATATTTTAATACTTCCGCTATCTTCTCCGCCTCTTCTACAGAGTGGCATGGTTCAGACTTCGGCACGGCAATCCCAAGTTTGTGCATCGTGTCTTTGAAAACAATCCTGTCCTCGCCGCGCTCAATGGCATCTGCCTTTACGCCGATTATTTCTACGTTATATTTTTTTAATATTCCGGTTTTGTAAAGAGTTGAGGCGAGGTTAAGCCCGGTCTGCCCACCCAGATTAGGCAAAAGCGCGTCGGGTTTTTCTTTCTCGATTATTTTTTCAACGCTCTCCGGCGTCAAAGGTTCGATATAAGTCTTATCCGCCATCTCGGGATCGGTCATAATGGTCGCCGGATTTGAATTAACCAGGACTATCTCATAACCTTCCTCTTTTAACGCCTTGCAGGCCTGCGTGCCAGAATAATCAAATTCGCAGGCTTGCCCGATAATAATA
>JAQTPJ010000093.1 GCA_028712915.1 Candidatus Omnitrophota bacterium | reverse complement strand
TACATTTTATCGGCATCGGCGGAATCGGAATGAGCGGTATTGCCCAGCTTTGTTTAAAGAAAGGTTCTACGGTATCAGGTTCAGACATCAATGAATCAGACAATACGCGTAATTTAGTTAATTTGGGCGCCAGGATATATGTAGGCCACAGCGGCGAAAATGTGGCGAATAAAGATTTAGTCGTTTACTCCTCGGCAATTACGCCTGCCAACTGCGAATTTCAGGAAGCATTAAAACACAATATCCCGATTGTCAGGAGGGCTGAGTTTTTAGCTTCCCTGATGGATAATCAGACTGTCGTTGCCGTGACAGGCGCGCACGGCAAAACCACAACCTCTTCTTTAACAGCCCATCTTTTGACGCAGGCAGGGCTTGTCCCTACAGTAGCAGTCGGAGGTATAGTAGGAAATATTTCCAATAACGCCGCGCTGGGGCTGGGTAAATATTTTATAGCAGAAGCTGATGAGAGCGACGGCACATTTTTGTTGTATAAACCGCATTATTCTATAATAACCAATGTGGACCAGGAGCACCTTGATTTTTATAAGACATTCGAAAGAATAAAAGGCGCCTTCGGGGAGTTTGTCGCGCATACCGATAGAGGCGGTTGTGTTTTTTGGTGCAGCGACGATAAAGAACTCAATAATATAATGAAGAAATACCCGGGAGTAAGAAATATTAGTTTTGGCTTGAACAGAGAAGCCGATATTCATCCTACAAACGTAAAATTAAATTCTTTTAGCTCACAGTTTAACGTCTTTTGCAAAAATAAACTCATTGGCAAGTTTGAATTATCCTTACCCGGAATGCATAATATTTCCAATTCATTATCGGCAATCGGATTGGGCCTGGAGTTGAATATAAAAATAGATTTAATAAAGGACGCTTTAAAGAGTTTCTTGGGGGCGAGGAGAAGGTTCCAGTTAAAGTATGAAGATGATGACCTTATGGTGATAGATGATTACGCGCATCACCCCACGGAGATACGCGCTACCATAAAGGCGGCAAAGAACGTCGGCAGGAAACGCATTATAGCCGTGTTTCAGCCGCACCGATACAGCCGCACAAAATTTTTGCTGGAGCAGTTCAGCCGTAGCTTCGTCGATGCCGATGAGCTATTTATAACCGATATTTATGCTGCCGGAGAAGAAAAAATTGACGGCATAAACGCCCGCAACTTATACAATCTTATAAAAGATTTGGGCAGGCCCAGGACAAAATTTACGGATAAAAATAATTTGGGCAGAGAAGTTTTAAATTTCTCCCAGAAAGGCGATCTGATCCTTTTTCTGGGTGCAGGAGACATAACCAAAATTTGCGATGAAGTGGTCAGCGAGATTAAAAGGAAAGTTAAAGTTTAAAGAGCCCCTTAAGAAATACAGCAACTTCAAGATAGGCGGGGAGGCCTCTGTTTTATTTGAGCCGCAGAATACCAATGATTTAATAAATTGCCTGGTATACGCAAAAAAGAATAAAATCCCTTATTTTGTAATTGGAAACGGCACAAATGTTTTGATAAGCGATAAAGGTTTTAAGGGCGTAGTCATAAGGCTTGCCTCGCCGTATTTTAAAAGGATAAGCATTAAGAACAATATCGTTACCGCAGGGGCAGGGTTAGGCATAAAAGATTTAATAAGGCGTTTGCTGGAAACCAATTTAAGCGGTTATGAATTTTTAACCGGCATTCCGGCCAGCATAGGCGGCGCATTGGTGATGAACGCCGGGGTAACTAAAGAAGGCAAAAGGTTTAGCATTTGCGATATTGTATATAAGGTAAAGGTATTGAATAAGAAGGGCAAGGTTTTTAATATCGCCCGGGACAAGATTAAATTCAATTACCGCAGGTCAGGTTTGGATAAATATATTGTTTTAGGGGCGCAGTTAAAATTAAATAAAGGTAAGAAATCAGATATAGAAAAGCGCATAAAAGATTATTTGTGCCTTCGCCGGCAAAGGCAGGATTATTCCAAGCCGAATATAGGCTGTATTTTCAGGAACCCGTCGGTGTATTTATCGGCCGGGATGCTGATAGACAAGTGCGGGTTCAAGGGCAGGCATTGCGGCGGGGCAATGGTTTCTAAGAAGCACGCGAATTTTATTTTAAATTTTAATCGTGCTAAGGCATCTGATGTGATAAAATTGATGGAAACAATAAAGAAGAAAGTAAGAAATAATTTCGATATAAGCTTAAGGGAGGAAATAAAACTTGTATCATAAGTTAGGAAAAATAGGGGTTATCTTCGGCGGTTTATCAAGCGAGCGGGAAATTTCCCTTAAATCTGGAAAGGCGGTATTAGCTGCGTTGTTAGAAGGGGGCTTTAATGCCCAGGCAGTGGATTTAAAGACGGAGGAGCCGCAAGAGGTCGCTGATATAATAAAGAATTCAGGCATAGACGTGGCTTTTATAGCCATGCATGGCAGGTTTGGTGAAGACGGAAAATTACAGGCGATATTGGAGAAGCTGAACGTGCCTTTTGTAGGCTCCGGATCTTTATCCAGCGCCCTCGCCATAGATAAAATTGCTTCCATGAGGGTGTTTAAAGAAAATAATATCCCTGTGCCGCGCTGCGAAATTTTAAATATCCGTAAAAAAGACAACCTCGATAAAAGCAGGCTATCTTTTCCTCTGGTTGTAAAACCTCAGGCGCAGGGTTCCAGTATCGGCGTTTCTTTTGTGAAGAATATCCGAGAGCTGGATAAGGCGCTGGATTTGGCTTTTCAATACGATAAAAATGTTATACTTCAGGAATATATCGACGGCAAAGAGCTGACAGTGGGCATCTTAGATAACTGCGCATTAGAACCAATAGAGATTTCTCCTAAGAACAAATTTTTTGATTTTCAGGCAAAATACAATAAGGGCATGACGGAATATATATTGCCCGCTTCGGTTGACGGAAATTCACGCAACCAGGCGCAATCATTGGCCTTGAAATCCCATCAGGCATTAGGTTGCCGCCATTTTTCCAGAGTGGATTTAATGTTAGACAAAGAGGGAAATCCTTTTATCCTGGAGATAAATACCATACCGGGTTTTACGTCTACCAGCCTGCTGCCGAAGGCAGCCTTGTATCAGGGGATAACATTTGTTGATTTATGCCTTAAACTTTTAACTTTAGCAACTAACGGCAGCATAACCATTCTTAAAAAATGAGAAAAAATAACAAAGCAAACCGCACGGCCAAGAACAATAAAATAAAGGCAATCGTTATTTCGATGCTGCCTATCCTGGCATTTTTATTTTCTTTTCTGTTGGTAATCCTGGGCGTAAAGTCATACCTGGAGAACGCCTCTTATTTTAAGATAAAGAGGATAGTCTTAAGCGGCATAAACGATACCAATCTTGTTCAGAATATATCCCGGATATTTTTATACGATAATATTTTCGGCCTGGATTTAAGGAAAGCGAGAGAGGAATTAAAAATTACTAACCCGCAGTTTTATGATGTTGACGTAATCAAGAATTTTCCTGACCAGATTACTATCAACGCGATTGTGCGCAGGCCTGTTACTCAGGTAAAATACAAAGGTTTTTTTCTGGTAGACAGCGAAGGCGTGGTTGTTTCGGATATGTCCGCCAAGCCTTTTGAGGAACCCATTTTCATTTCCGGGCTAAAAGGCATAAGCAGCCTTTCCTTCGGTAAAAAAATACACTGGTTGGGTTTTAAGTCCGGCTTGAAGCTTGTGCAGTTATTGAAGGAGTCTATGCAGGATTTGATATCTTCGATGCCGCAACTTGCCTCTGAGAAGATAGAAATTGATTTGTCTAAATATCCGAGTTTTTATGTTTATTTAGGCAGCGTTGAAACAAGGTTATATGATAGCGATTTGGAGAGCAAGCTGAAATTGCTGGTCAAGATACTTCCCACCATAAAAGACAGGATAGGCGAAGTCAGGTATATAGATTTAAGGTTTGTAGAACCCACACTATCTTTTAAAAAGAAAAGATGAAAAGCAATATTTTTTGCGGCCTGGATATAGGTAGTTCCAAGCTCACGGCTATTTTAGCAAAGAGCGATAAGCGGCGCATAGAGGTTTTGGCTACCGCCGTGTCAGCCGTTAGCGGGCTGTCTAAAGGCGTAGTGAATAATCTGGCTGATTTGTCTGATTGTATACAGCAGACTTTGGACAAATTAAATAAGGAAACAGAGTCAAAGATAAAACGCGTCCTGGTAAGCATTAACGGGGATTATGTCAGGGCATATCCTGCTTTTGCGATGGTAGCTTTGTCAGAAAGAGGAAACCATCAGATTAGCCTTTCTGATATGGACTACTTAAGAAAGCAGACAAGGCTTTTAGGGATGCGCATAGATGAAACCATCCTGCACGAATTTCCCCAGGGCTATATTCTCGACGATACTCATAGTGTAGTAAACCCCTTAGGATTGTTGGCGAGGAAGATAAGGCTGGATTCTTATATCCTTAGCGCTTCTTACGCGTCGCTGGAAAATATAAAGACGGCTGTCCAGCAGTCAGGCTATGAAGTCGCGGATATTGTTTATTCGGGAGTAGCCTCCGGGTTGGGTGTCTTAAGCGACGAAGAGAGAAAAGATGGCTCATTGCTTATAGACTTTGGGGCATGTTTTACCGGCCTTCTGTTTTTTAAAGACAATATACTGCGGGATTTTAAAATGATACCTTTTGGCGGCAGCGACATAACA
>JAQTPJ010000001.1 GCA_028712915.1 Candidatus Omnitrophota bacterium | reverse complement strand
AATAGCGGTAATTCCCGGCGACGGCACAGGGCCGGAGGTCGTGAGAGAGGGTTTGAAAGTCCTCGAGGCAGTAAGCCAAAAGTGCGGTTTTAAATACGAAACCGTAAATTACGATTTTGGCGGAGAGAGGTATTTAAGGACCAAAGAAGTCCTGCCTGTTTCAGCTTTGAAGGAATTAAAAACCATGTCGGCGATTTATCTGGGGGCGGTGGGCCATCCCGACGTAAAACCAGGGATATTGGAAAAAGGTTTGCTTCTTGAACTAAGGTTCTCATTGGACCAGTATATAAACCTTCGTCCGGTAAAATTGTATAATGCGGATTTTTGTCCGTTAAAGGATAAAAGCGAAAAGGATGTTGATTTTGTAGTGGTGCGCGAGAATTCAGAGGGCCTTTATAAAGGTATGGGCGAGTTCCAGAATAAAAATACAAAAGATGAAGTGGCAACGCAGGTTTCCTATAATACAAGGAAAGGCGTTGAGCGCTGCATACGTTATGCCTTTGAGTTTACCCGTAAAAGAAACAAGGGAAAGAAATTGACTCTTTGCGGCAAGACTAATGTCTTGACTTATGCCTGGGATTTGTGGGAGCGCGCTTTTTATGAAGTGGCGAAAGAATATACCGACATAAAGACTGATTACGCCCATGTTGATGCGACCTGCATGTGGATGGTGAAGAACCCGGAATGGTTCGACGTGATTGTTACGGATAATATGTTCGGCGATATTATCACTGATTTAGGCGCAATGGTTCAGGGCGGCATGGGTATTGCGGCAGGAGGCAATATTAATCCAGAAGGAGTATCTATGTTTGAGCCTATAGGCGGTTCTGCCCCTAAATATACAGGCAAAAATGTGATTAACCCGCTGGCGGCAATCTGCGCCGCAGGCATGCTTTTGGATGAGATTGGCGAAGCCAAGGCAGCTAAGATTGTCGAGGATTCAGTTATTAAAGTGGTGAAAACCAAATTAAAGAGTTTGGGCGCAGGCAAGATGGGCTATTCTACTTCTGAGATAGGGGATTTAGTCGTAAAAAATTTATAATTCGAGGGATTAGAGATGAGAAGAAAGAATAAATACAACATAGCTGTGGTTGGTGTGGGCGCTGTGGGCATTGAGATGTTGCGTGTTTTGAGGCAGCGCAATTTTCCCGTCGCAGAACTACGCGTGTTTGCGCGTTCGGCCAGGGAAATCGACGTGGATGGGCAAAAATATCAGGTTCAGCCTATTTCTGCTGAAGGTTTTGACGGCATAGATATTGCTTTGTTCGCCGGGACTGAAGGCGAAAAGGGCGCTTCCGTAACTTTTGCCGGAGAGGCAGTAAAAAGAGGCGCTGTGGTAATTGATAACGGCGCGGACTTCAGGATGGATCCGGATGTTCCTTTGGTTGTTCCCGAAGCCAATCCTAAAGATGCGAAGAAATACCGCAAAAAAGGTATTATAGCAAATCCGAATTGTTCAACTATTCAGATGATTGTTGCTTTGTCGCCGATACATAATGTTGCTAAGATTAAAAGGATAATAGTTTCTACTTATCAGGCGGCATCAGGCGCAGGCAGAGGGGCAGTGGAACAGCTTAAGAATGAATTGAGCGCGTTGAATGGCAGCGGCTATCAGGAAATTAGATTACCTGATACCCAGGATAGGGCTTTGCCTCAGCAGTTGGCTTTTAATGTTTTTCCTCATATCGGCGGATTTGCCGAACTTGATTACACCTCGGAAGAGTGGAAGATGGTAAAAGAGACGCACAAGATTTTTCATAGCGATAAGATAAAGGTCAGCGCAACCACTGCGCGTGTTGCTGTGAGGACCGGCCATTCTGAAGCGGTCTATATCGAAACTAAGAAAGATATTTCCGTAGATGAGATAAGAGGATTATTAAAGAATGCCCCGGGAGTGGAATTGGTGGATAACCCGAAGGAGAATTTGTATCCTTTACCTATAGATTGCGAAGGCAAGGATGCGGTTTATGTCGGCCGCATACGCAAAGATCCGTTTGTGAAAAACGGATTCTGGCTGTGGGTTGTTTCAGATAATCTTCGTAAGGGCGCTGCCTTAAATGCCGTCCAGATAGCAGAACTTCTTATAGCTAAGAAATAAGAAGCCGATTCAGAATCCTATCCATTGAATACAATGCGCAATATAAGATTAACTATCGAATATGATGGGCTTGGATATTGTGGTTGGCAGACGCAGAAGAAGATAAAAGGCCAGCCGAGAAAGAAAATCTCCGCGCAGGAGGCAATAGAGTCCTGCCTTAAGAAAATTTTAAAGCATGAAGTTAAACTTATTGCTTCCGGCCGCACTGACAGCGGAGTGCATGCCTTGGGTCAGGTTGCTAATTTTAGGACTTCATCTAAAATTACGCCTGATAAAATAAGGCTGGCATTGAACTATAATTTGCCCAAAAAGATACGTATTGTAGCTGCGCAGTATATTCCTTTGAAATTTCATTCGCGTTACGACCCTGTATCTAAAATTTATCGTTACTATATACTTAATCAGGATTACAAGCCGCCTTTTCTGGAGAATTACTGTTACTGGGTAAAGCTTCCTTTGAATGTGAAGTTAATGCAAAGGGCAGCCGGGTATTTGTTAGGCAAACATGATTTTAAGGTATTCTGCGCCAGCGGTTCAAAAATAGAAGATACCCGAAGGACAGTGAAAAGAGCGGTTATCAATAAGTTAAGTATTTTTTCCTGTAATTTAATTTGTGTTGAGATAGAGGCGGACGGGTTCTTGTATAATATGGCAAGGAATATAGTGGGTACTCTGATTGAGATAGGAAGGGAAAGGTTTGCCCCGCAATATATTAAGAAAATTATAGCTGCAAAAGACAGGTCATTAGCCGGCCCCTGTGTTCCTGCGAGAGGGCTTTTTCTTGTAGAGGTTAAATATTAAGCGGTTTTTAAGCCAGGTATCCCAGAGAAATTTGATATTGACAAATAAGAAAAAAATGTTATACTTTATTACTTATGAATAAGACGACAAAAATGCTTAAAAAGGGCGAAGTGCAACGCAGTTGGTATTTGGTTGATGCCAACAATAAGATTTTGGGCAGGCTTGCCGCCAAGGTCGCTTCTATAATCAAAGGCAAACATAAGCCGTTTTTTACCCCTTACGTTGATTGCGGTGATTACGTGATTGTTATAAATGCTTCAAAAATAAGCGTTACTGGCAGAAAACTTAAGGAGAAAAAATACCTAACTTTCTCGGGTTACCCCAGCGGGCAGAAAGAGGCGTCTTTAGAAAGAATGCTCGAAGATAAGCCCATAGAAGTTATAAAAAGGGCCGTGCGCAGAATGTTGCCCAGAAGACCTTTATATGCGCAGGTATTAAAAAAATTAAAGATTTATGCTGCAGAAGAACATCCTTATAAGAATAGAAAAGACCTAAAGAGGATAGATATATAATATGGAAACAGTTACAAAACACAGAACAGTAGGCAGAAGAAAACGGGCAGTAGCTATTGTACGGCTTTTTAATGGAAGCGGCGATATCGTCGTCAATAAAATCCCGTGTGATTCTTATTTTTTAAGAGAAACCGACAGATTGATCTTAAGACAGCCATTAAAAGTTACTAATACGCTGGACAAAGTAGATGTCACTGCTAACGTAAAAGGCGGAGGAAAGAGCGGCCAGTCCCAGGCGTTAAGGCATGGTATTTCCAGGGCGCTGGTTTTGATGGACGGGAACTTTAAATCCTTATTGAGGAAAGAGGGTTTCTTGACACGCGATCCGCGCGAGAAGGAACGCAAGAAATACGGCCGTAAGGGCGCTCGCAAGCGTTTCCAGTGGACGAAGAGATAAGCGTATTTACATTGTAATAATTTGAAATAACATTCGATATAAATAGAAAATATATAGTTTAGTAGTTTACCTATATTAGCCTATCTCGACGAAAAGTGCTTGACGAGATAGGTTTTTTATTTTAGGATAGGTATATATTTACGACGATAAAATCAGATAAATTTCAGTTTTTAACATATTTATAGAGGTGAAAAAATGATAAAGGTAGGAATAGTTGGCGCTACGGGTTATACTGGCGAAGAACTTATAAAAATTTTAATAAAACATCCGCACGTGAGGCTTACCTATCTGGCTGCCAAGATAGATAAGGAAGAGCCCATTGATAAGATATTCCCTCATTTTAAGAACAGGCTGGATTTAAAATGCGAGATATTCGATATAGAGAAGGCAATCTCCAGGGCGGATTTATTCCTTCTGGCTTTGCCGCATACTGTCTCGGTAAAAATAGCTCCGCTTTTTTTGAATCATAAAAAGAAGGTTATTGATTTAAGCGCGGATTATAGATTCCAGGATACAGGAGTTTACGAGAAGTGGTATAAGGTTAAGCATGGCGATAAGACAAATCTCAAGAAGGCTGTGTATGGCTTGCCGGAGTTGTATAGGGAGAAAATTAAAAAGGCTGATTTTGTAGCCAATCCGGGATGTTATCCTACGGCTGCCGCGTTGGGCATTATCCCGTCGCTGGTCTCGGGGATTATTAATCCGGATTCAGTCATTATTGACGCCAAATCAGGCGTAACCGGAGCCGGCAGGAAAGCGTCTATAGATTTTTTCTATTCGGAGATAAATGAAGGGGTAAAGGCGTATAAAATAGATACTCATCAGCATATGCCGGAGATAAATCAGGTGTTGTCTTCTGTGGCAGACAAGAAAGTCGATGTTACGTTTTGCCCGCATTTAATCCCTATGAACAGGGGGATTTTAGAGACAATTTATATGAAGTTAAACAAGAAAATAAATTACGCCAAGGTATTGGAAATTTATAAAAAGTTCTTTAAGCTTGAGCCTTTTGTAAGAATAGTTGAAAACGATGCGTATTCGACAAAGAGCGTAGCAGGGACGAATTTCTGCGATATAGGGTTGAAGGTAAATGAAGATAAAGGCCTTTTGATTGTTGTTTCTGCGATTGATAATTTGCTTAAAGGCGCATCAGGGCAGGCCGTGCAGAATATGAATATAATGTGCGGTTTTCCGGAAGAAAGCGGTTTGCTATAATATGAAAGTGCTGAAAAAAATAATTATTCCTCAAGGTTTTAAGGCTGCGGGAATTTCTTGCGGTATTAAAAGATCCGGGAAAAAAGATTTAGGCTTGGTTTATTCTCAGGCGCCGGCAGTTTGCGCCGGGGTTTTTACCTCCAATAAAGTAAAAGCTGCTTCTTTAAAGGTTTGCATAGAGCAGTTAAAAAATAAAGAGGCTAGGGCGGTAATAGTAAATAGCGGTAACGCCAATTGTTTTGTGGGCAAGCGAGGGGTATCGGACGCCAAAGAGATTATAGCCGCCCTGGCAGGAGAGATAGGCGTTGCAAAACAGAGCGTTTTGATTGCATCTACGGGAATTATAGGAAAACCGATGCCGCTTGAGGCAGTAAAAAGGGGCATCCCTAAGGTTTGCGGGGAATTAAGCAAAGGTGGATTAAATAATTTTGCGCAGGCTATCTTAACCACGGATACATTCAAGAAAGCTGTTTCTTTGAAAATTAAAATTGGCGCGAAAGAAATAACGATTAGCGGCGTGGCCAAAGGCGCGGGTATGATTTATCCGCGGCTGCAAAAGGCATCGCCTAAACATGCTACTATGCTGGTTTTCATTTTGACAGACGCGGCGATAAAAAAATCGCTTCTGCAGGAGGCATTGGAGGATAGCGCTGATAAATCGTTTAATTGTATTACTGTTGACGCTTGTACGAGTACCAATGATACGGTTTTATTGTTAGCCAATGGCGCTGCAGGAAATAAACCCATCATTAAGAAAGGTAAAGATTGCTGTGCGTTTAGCAAGGGTTTAATATATGTTTGCGAAACCTTGTCTCAGATGATAATAGATGACGCAGAAGGGGCCACAAAGAAAATAGAAATTGTGGTCCAGGGCGCTAAGAGCGGCGCAGAGGCTAAGTCCGCCGCAAATGCCGTGGCAAATTCCGACTTATTTAAGACAGCCATGTTCGGCGGAAATCCTAATTGGGGAAGGGTTGTTTCCGCCATAGGCGCAGCCGGTATTAACATGAAAGAAGAAAAGGTAGAAGTTTGCTTTAATTCTCAGAAGGTATTTAATAAAGGCAGGATTAATCCATTGCGGAATAAAAATTTACTTATTGTTTCAAAGGTTATAAAAGTCAATATAGATTTAAATGAAGGGAATTCCAGCAGCAAGGTTTACTCTTGCGACCTAACTCCGGAATATATTAAGATAAACGCAGAATATAACTAAAGAGGTTCTTATGGAAGAGGCGATTAAGAAAGCGGATGTTTTGATTGAGGCCCTGCCTTACATCAAAGCGTTCCATAGAAAGATAACTGTGATTAAATACGGCGGAAGCATTCTCGGAGAAGACAGGGTTAGAAAGGGTGTTTTGGAAGACATCGTGTTTTTAAGTTACATGGGTTTAAGGCCTGTTTTGGTCCACGGAGGCGGGCCTAATATTTCCGACAGGATGCGTAAGACCGGCAAGAAGACTGATTTTGTGGACGGCATGCGCGTCACAGATAAAGAAACATTAGCGATAGTAGAAGAGGAGTTGGAAGAATTAAATAAAAAGATTATCAAAGAGATAGAAGCCCTCGGCGGTAAGGCTAAAGGTTACACGGCCGATAAGAATTGCATCCTGATGGCAGATAAGAAAAAATCAAAGCCGGATTTAGGTTTTGTAGGCAAGGCCGTGAAATTGGATGCAGAGGTTTTGATGAAAGATATATCATCGCACGTAATCCCGGTAATAAGCCCGATGGGCAAAGACGCAAACGGCGTAAAATATAACATAAATGCTGATGAAGCCGCTTCTTTCATAGCCTCGGTTTTAGGGGCGATTAAATTTGTCCTGCTTACCAACGTAAAAGGGGTAATGAGGGATACAAGCGATTCGAATTCATTCTTGGCTAGTATTAAAGAAAATGAGGCAAAGAAACTTATTAAGGATAAGGTTATACAAACAGGGATGATTCCCAAAATAGAGGCATGTTTTCATGCTATAGACGGCGGCGTGAAAAAGGCGCACATAATCGATGCCAGGATTCCGCACGCTTTACTTTTGGAAATCTTTACGGATAAAGGTATCGGCACAGAGATTGCGAAGTAGAGGTTAAACATTATGAAGAAACAGGAAGTATTCAAGGTATACCAGGACGATATTCTAAATACCTATACAAGGCAGCCGAGGATATTTGTAAAAGGTAAAGGCATGACGCTTGTTGATATCGACGGCAAGAAGTATTTGGATTTTTTCCCGGGTTGGGGCGTAAGCAATTTAGGCCACTGCCATCCTAAGGTAATGTCGGCGATAAGAGACCAGGTGTCCAAGTTGATACATATTCCCAATAACTTTTACAATGTCCAGCAGGCAAAGCTGGCAGAGGCATTGGTTTATCATACGTTTCCGTCAAAGGTGTTTTTCTGTAATTCCGGGACAGAGGCCAATGAAGCAGCGATTAAATTCAGCCGCGCCTACGGCGAGGGGAAGAGATTTGAAATTATAACATTTGAAAATTCTTTCCACGGAAGGACAATGGGTTCTTTGGCGGCAACAGGGCAGAAAAAATACCAGGATGGTTTCGCGCCTTTACCTGAAGGGTTCAAGACGGTAAAGTTTAACAGTTTGCCTGCATTAGAGCAGGCGATTTCCGATAAGACTATTGCCATAATGCTTGAATTAGTCCAGGGCGAAGGCGGCATCAACGTAGCCGACAGGTCCTATGTATACAAAATAAGAGAAATTTGCAACAATAAAAATATCCTGATGATTGTAGATGAGGTTCAGACCGGCATTGGCCGGACAGCCAAGATGTTTGCGTTTCAACATTACGGCATAAAGCCGGACATTATTACTTTAGCCAAGGCATTAGGCGGCGGCCTGCCCATAGGCGCGATGATTGTAAGAAAGGAAATCGCCGATACATTTAAGCCCGGAATGCACGCTTCCACTTTTGGCGGTGGGCTCGTTATCTGCAAAGCGGCATTAGGGGTTTTACGGGCAATCAGAAAAGAGAATATGCTCAAGAATGCGAGTAAGATGTCTACCTATATATTCGATAAACTGGATCATATGAAGTCGAAATACAAAATTATAAAGACAGTAAGGGGAATAGGCCTTATGATTGGTATTGAATTAAACATCGAAGGCAAACCTATAGTAGAGGAATGCCTTAACAGGGGTATGGTGATTAATTGTACGCACAATACAGTTTTAAGAATCATGCCTGCTTTGAATGTTACAAAGAAGCAGGCAGATAAGGCGCTGCACATTTTAGGCAAGGCCTTATTAAAATTTTCACGATAGGAAGTGGGTTATGAAAAAAGATTTTATAGCAGTTAAAGACCTGAGCGCGCAGGAAATAGAGTCTATCTTTTCTTTAGCCAAGGAGTTAAAGAAAGACAGGCTAAAATATGGGGATGCTTTAAAAGGAAAATCAGTGGCGCTCATTTTCCAAAAGCCCTCTAACAGGACAAGGGTTTCTTTTGAAGTTGGCGTTTTCCAGTTAGGCGGGCATACAATATATTTGAAACCGGAAGATATAAGTTTAGGCGTAAGGGAATCCATAAAAGATGTGGCTAAAACCTTATCCAGATATTTAGACGCCATTGTGGTAAGGACTTTTGCCCACGATATTGTTTTGGAACTGGCTAAATATTCCAGTATCCCCGTGATTAACGGATTGAGCGATTTGCTGCATCCTTGCCAGGCGCTTTCGGATGTTTTTACCATAAAGGAAAAGGTAGCTAAGTTAAACAACGTCACGCTGACTTATGTCGGCGACGGGAATAATGTGTGTCATTCACTCCTATATACTGCTGTCAAGATAGGGATGAATATGAGGATAGCTACCCCCAAGAGATACGTTCCCAACAAAGAGGTTTTAGCGAGCGCGCTGGATATCGCAAAAAAGACCGGCTCAAAAATTTCATTATTTAATGATCCCGAAGAAGCGGTAAAAGATAGTGACGTCGTATATACAGATGTCTGGGCGAGCATGGGCAAAGAGAAGGAAGTATGGAAGAGAAAGATGATATTCGGAAAATACCAGATAAATAAAAAATTATTGAGTTTAGCTAAACCGTCGGTATTGGTTATGCACTGCCTGCCTGCCCATAGAGGGCAGGAGATTACTGATGATGTTATGGATAGCCCGAATTCTATAGTTTTTGACCAGGCAGAAAACAGATTGCATGTGCAGAAAGCGATATTACTTATGTTATTAGGGGGCAACAAGTGAAGAAGGTTGTATTAGCGTATTCCGGCGGGCTGGATACTGCCTGTTGCGTGAAGTGGCTTAGTGAAAGAGGCTTTGAGGTCGTCTGTTTTATGGCGGATTTAGGCCAGCCGCACAACTTCTCTCCCGCAAAGAAAAGGGCTAAGATAGCAGGCGCGTCACGGATTTATATCAGGGATTTAAAACAGGAATTCATAAGATATTTTATTTTGCCGTCTTTGAAGGCGAACGCCATATATGAAGATAAATATACCCTTGCCACGGCATTGGGCAGGCCTTTAATCGCAAAGTATTTAGTCGATTTGGCGCATAAAGAAAAGGCTCAATATATCGCTCACGGCTGCACAGGGAAAGGCAATGATCAGGTCAGGATTGAAGTGAGCTCTATGATTTTAGACCCTAAATTAAAGATAATCGCCCCTTTGCGGATCTGGGAATTCAAGACAAGGGAAGAGGAGATTAAATATTTAGCAAAACATAAAATTACGATAGATGTTACAAAGAAGAAACTCTACAGCATCGATGAAAACATCTGGGGGGTGAGTATTGAATGCGGAGTTTTGGAGGATCCCTGGATAGAATCTCCAGATGACGCTTATAGGTTTACGGCGTCGCTGGTAGGCGCAAAGTCAAAGCCAATATATTTAACAATTGGTTTTAAGGCGGGCATTCCTGTAGAGATTAACGGAAAGGCGTATTGCGCCATGGATTTGATTAAGAAATTAAATGTTATCGGCGGCGCTTTTGGAATTGGCAGGACGGATTTGGTGGAAAATAGGCTTATAGGAATAAAATCGCGGGAGATTTACGAAGCCCCGGCAGCGCATCTTTTGATTGCCGCGCACAAAGAAATTGAAAGTTTGGTTTTAGACAGAAATACCGCGCATAAAAAACAAAAGGCTGCCTTGGATTATGCGGATATCGTTTATTACGGGCTTTGGTATACGCCGCAGAAGAATAAATTGGATAATTTTATCAACGCGACACAGAAAAAAATCACAGGGATTGTTAGATTGAAACTATTCAAAGGCGGATTTGCCTGCGTAGGAAGAAAATCGCCATATTCTTTATACAAAAAAGAATTAGCAACTTACGGCAAGGGCGATAAGTTTGATCATTCAAAAGCCGAGAGTTTTATAAAAAACTGGGCAAAACCGTATTTGAAATAATTTAAAGAGAGGTAATCATGGCTAAAAAATTATGGGGTGGAAGATTTAAGAAGAAAACAGATAAGGATTTCTTTGAATTCCAGAAATCCATTCAGTACGACCATAAATTAGCTAAATATGATATAGCCCATTCTTTAATACATGTTTTAGCTTTAGGGAGTACGGGTGTGCTTAAACCAAAAGAAAAGGCAAAACTTGTTAAGTCTATACAGAAGATTCAAGATGAGATAGCGGCAGGCAAGTTTAAATATGATAAGGATTCGGAGGATATACATACCGATATTCAAAATAAGGTTGAGAAGAAAATAGGCAAATTAGCCCTCAAGCTTCATACGTTAAGATCAAGAAATGACCAGATTGTTTTTGATGAGAAGTTTTATTGCTATGAGGAGTCTACAAAAATTGAAGGGCTATTAGAAAAATTTATGGAATCTATAATGTTTTTGAAAAATAGATACAGAGAGCTTTCCATAGTCGGTTATACTCATACCCAGGGGGCGCAGAAGATTTATTTCAAGGATTATTTAGGGGCATTTTATTGCATGTTTGAAAGAGATAAGAAAAGGCTAAGTAGTTTCTTAAAGAATTTAGAGATACATATCGGCGCAGGAGCTTTATTAAGGAATATTAAGAAAGAAAATTATGGTAAAGCGATAAAAGAATTTCTTAAGGGCGCAAATTATCCTATAAAGCCGTCTGAAAACACAGTTGATGATGTGAGCGACAGGGATTTTATAATTGAATTCTTGAGTATTTTGTCAATTATGCAGATGCATTTGTCCAGGCTGTCAGAAGATTTTATTCTTTATTCAACGAAAGAATTCGGTTTCTTTGAATTACCGGAAGAGTTTTGCACCGGAAGCAGCCTGATGCCTCATAAGAAGAATCCGGACTTCCTTGAATTGGTTAGAGGATATACCGGCAGAATTTATGGAAATCTTTTTTCTATTTTGACAACAATGAAGGGGTTACCCTTAACTTATAATAGAGATATGCAGCTTGATAAGGAGCCTTTATTTTCGTCAGTGGAAACAGTAAAAGATGAAATAGCGATTATGTCTAGGTTTATAAAAGGCGTAAGATTAAATAAGGACATAATTAAAGAATCTTTGAAAGATAAAAATTTATATTCTGTCGATAGAGCTAAAGACTTGGTTAAACAAGGGATGTCTTTTAGGCAGGCCCATGATGAGATAGGAAGGGAATTAAGAAAGAAATAGAAAGGCTGATAAGGTAAAAGCATGCATTACTTTCATTACAAAACTAACAATTTATATTGCGAAGATGTAAAGGTGAGCGATATTGCGGAGAGGATTGGTTCGCCCTGCTATGTGTATAGCTATCGCACGCTGATGGAGCATTTTAAAAAGCTGCAGAGCGCGTTTAAAGCCATAAATCCTTTGATTTGCTATTCGGTAAAAGCAAATTCCAATATGGCCATTTGCAAAGCCTTGGTAAATGAGGGGGCGGGATTGGATATTGTTTCCGGCGGAGAACTCTTCAGGGCGTTAAAGATAAAAACAGACCCTAAGAAAATCGTATTCGCGGGAGTAGGCAAGACCGACGAAGAAATAGAGTATGCCATTAAGGCTGGAATTCTGTTTTTTAATGTGGAGTCTGAGCAGGAATTGGAACGCATCCAGGAAATTTCCATTAAACTGAGAAAGACCGTTGATGTCTGCCTTCGCGTAAATCCCGAGGTGGACCCGCATACGCACCACTATATAAAAACAGCCAAGAAAGAAAGTAAATTCGGCTTAAGTTTTGCTGCGGCAAGATTGCTTTTGTTAAACAGGGGAAGGTTTTTTAATGTCCAGATAAAAGGCCTTCATATGCATATCGGCTCGCAGATAACAGAGGCGTGGCCGTATATTCATGCCATAAAGAAAGTAAACGGGTTTATAAAAGAGATGAAGAGCCATGGCGTTAGCTTCCAATATTTAAATATCGGCGGCGGCATGGGCATTATCTATAAAAAAGAGATAGCTCAGACAGCTGATATATTTGCCAAGGCGATAGCCCCTCTGCTTAAAGGCGGGCTCAAAGTAATTTTAGAGCCGGGTAGGTTTATTGTGGGCAGCGCCGGCATATTGGTTTCACGGGTAACATTTGTAAAAGAGACAGAATCGAAGAATTTCCTGGTAATTGATTCCGGGATGAATGATTTGATTCGTCCTACTTTGTATGAGGCATACCATGAAATAGCTCCGCTGCATAGAAGGCCTAAAGCAAAACAGAGGCAGTATGATATTGTAGGCCCTATTTGCGAGAGCGGGGATTTCTTGGCAAAAGACAGGCTGATGCCTCAGATTCATGCCGGCGAGTATCTGGCGGTTATGTGCGCCGGAGCCTATGGTTTCAGCATGAGCTCGAACTATAATTCGCGCCTGAGAGTGGCGGAGGTTTTAGTCAAAGGCGATAAATACTTTGTTATAAAAGAGAGGGAGAGGTATTCTGATTTGATTAAAAAGGAAAGAATACCCCCGCTTATATAAGAATAAAAATATGGCTCAGAAAATAGAATTTACCAAATTAGTTGCCAGCGGCAATGATTTTATCCTTTTAGATTTAAGGAGTAAACATAATAAATTAAACCTGAAGGCGATAGCGCTGCAGCTCTGCAATAGAAAATTTGGGATTGGCGCAGACGGGCTTTTGGTGCTGAAAAAATCAAAGAAGGCCGGCGTTAAAATGCGCATATTCAATCCTGACGGCTCTGAAGCCCAGATGTGCGGCAATGGGGCGCGCTGCGTGGTATATTTTATCGCGCGTAAATCCAATGCCAATAAAGCAATTACCGTCGAGACAAAGGCAGGGATATTAAAAGCAAAGGCCCACAGGGATAATATAGAAATAAATATGACTGAACCCAAGGATATAAAGTTGGATTCGGTTATCAAGGTGAACAATTATCCTTTGCGTATTAATTTTATTAATACGGGCGTGCCGCATGCGGTAATTTTATGCGACGGCCTTGAGAAGATAGATGTTTATCATTTGGGCAAGTTGATCAGATTTCATAAGGCGTTTAAGCCTCAAGGCACAAATGCTGATTTTATTGAGCCGAATGGTTTAGCGGGAATAAAGATACGTACGTATGAGCGCGGAGTAGAAGAGGAGACTTTGGCCTGCGGCACAGGTTCAGTTGCCGGTGCTATTATTTATGCTTTAAAGTTGAAAAAAGCAGGATTGTTCAAGAAAGATACATTCAGTATAAACGTAGATACTGCTTCCGGAGAAATTCTGAAAGTAAGGCTTAAGATAATTAATAAGAAGATAGGCGATGTTTGGCTGGAAGGTAAAGCAAACATAATTTGCCAGGGGGATTGTTATGTCTAAGAAAATATTTAAAGGTTCAATTGTAGCGATAGTTACGCCTTTTAAAAATGGAAAGGTTGATGAAGCGACTTTGCGCAAATTAGTCAGGTTTCATATTGATAACGGTACGAGCGGGATAGTGCCATGCGGCACTACCGGCGAATCTCCGACGTTGGATTATGAAGAGCACGACAGGGTGGTTGAGGTTTGTATTGAAGCAGCCCAGGGTAAAGTTCCTGTAATCGCCGGCACGGGTTCTAATTCTACCGCTGAAGCGATTACAATGACAAAGCACGCCGCCAAAGCAGGAGCGGATGCGTCGTTACAGGTCTCGCCGTATTATAACAAGCCTACACAGAAAGGCCTGTATGAACATTTTAAGGCCATATCTGAATCAGTGGATATCCCGATTATTCTTTATAATATTGCCTCACGTACCGGCGTGAATATTTTGCCTGAGACAATGGCGAAAATGGCTAGGGATTGCAAAAATATAGTTGGCGTAAAAGAAGCATCCGGCGATTTGGATCAGATGGCTCAAATCAGGGCCTTGTGTCCGTCGGACTTTCAGCTTATTTCCGGCGATGACAGCTTGACTTTGCCGCTTATGGCTATTGGAGGTATCGGCGTCATTTCTGTCGTGGCCAACATAGCAGCCAAAGACGTGGCTACAATGGTAGATGAGTTTCTGAAAGGGAATATCAAAGAAGCGCAGGAATTGCACTATAAATTATTGCCTTTAATAGAGGCGGTTTTCATTGAGACAAACCCAATACCGGTTAAGACGGCAATGGGCTTGATGGGGATGTGTAGTCCTGAAATGAGGCTTCCTTTATGCTCTATGAGCGAAGGGAATTTAGCAAAACTTAAGAGAACGCTTAAAGATTACGGGTTAATGAGATGATTAAGTTAGCAATTAGCGGTTCTTGCGGCAAAATGGGCCAGCGTATTATTAATCTTGCCCGGCTAGATAAAGATTTTAAGATTGCTGTTTTGCTTGAGGGGAAAGGGCATCCTGATATCGGCACAAGAATAAGAGGCTGCCAGGTTACTAATGATACGCAGGAGATTAAGAATGCCGATGTTTTAATCGAATTTACGACTCCTGAGGCGACAATGGAGCATTTAGCTGCCTGCCTGAAATATAAAAAACCTGTGGTCATAGGTACTACAGGGTTGACTGCAGCACAGAAGAAGGATATAGAGGCGGTTTCTAAAAAGATAGCCGTTGTGTTGTCTCCTAATATGTCTCTGGGCGTAAACTTATTGTTTAAATTAATTAAAGAAGCCGCGGATAAATTATCCAGAGATTATAAGGTGGGCATCAGGGAAGCGCACCATGTCCATAAGAAGGATTCTCCGTCGGGGACTGCCAGGAAAATTGCAGAAATAATAGAAAAGGCGAGAAAAGAACAGGTTAAGAATATAAAATCTATCCGCAAGGGAGAGATAGTAGGCGATCATGAGGTTGTATTTGAGAGCCAGTTCGATACAATCAGGCTGGGGCATTTTGCTAAGACGCGAGATATATTCGCAAAAGGGGCATTGAATGCGGCCAAGTGGGTAATCGGTAAAAAGAGAGGGTTGTTTTCTACACAGGATATTGTGTGAGGAAGGATATATGTCTATAAAAATAGGACAATCGGATAAATTAAATAAGTTACCGCCTTATCTTTTTGTGGAGATAGACAGGGCAAAAAGGCAGGCCAGGCAGGAAGGCCGCGATATTAGCGATTTAGGCTTAGGCGATCCGGACCAGGCAACGCCGCAGTTTATAATCGATAAACTATATGAGGCAGCAAAAGATAAAGATAACCATCGTTATGCGTTGGATTCCGGGATGCCTGTTTTAAGAGAATCCATAGCCAGATGGTATAAAAAAAGGTTTGCCGTTGAATTAAGTCCGGATAACGAGGTGCTTCCTTTGATTGGTTCAAAAGAAGGCATTGCTCATTTTCCTTTGGCGGTATTGAATAGAGGCGATTACGCTTTGGTCCCGGATCCGTGTTATCCTCCTTATAAAGGCGGGACTATTTTTGCCGGCGGGAAAATTTATCTAATGCCGTTACTTTCCAAGAATAATTTTATGCCTGATTTGAGCAAAATAAGGGCAACAGTTTTAAGAAAAACAAGATTGATTTTTGTAAACTATCCCAATAATCCTACGGCATCTGTAGCCACAGACGAATTTTACGAGGGCTTGATTCGATTTGCCCTTGAAAATAATATTATTGTTATTTCCGATTTGGCATATTCTGAGATTTATTTCGACGGATATAGGCCCAGGAGCCTTCTTGAGTTTGAAGGTGCGAGGGATTGTGTGGTAGAATTTCATTCGCTTTCCAAAACCTACAATATGACTGGTTGGAGGCTAGGATGGGCTTGCGGTAATTCACAGCTGGTCGGGCTTTTAGGTAAAGTCAAATCGAATATCGATTCTGGTATTTTTCAGGCAATTCAGATAGCTGCGGCAACTGCCTTGGATTCAGATGAGTCTTTTGTTGAATCCATGCGCGTCATGTATCAGCAAAGACGTGATGTTTTAGCCGAAGGTTTAAAATCATTAGGCTTCAATATTAATTTGCCCAGGGCTACTTTTTATATGTGGTCGAAAATACCCAGAAGATTCGGTAGTTCCATTGATTTTGCAAAGATGTTATTGGATAAAGCAAATATCGTCGCTACTCCAGGAATAGGTTTCGGAGAAAATGGCGAAGGGTATGTGCGTTTTGCCTTAACAGTTTCCGTAGATAGGATTAAAGAAGCCGTAGAAAGGTTAAAAAATCTGGAAAAATAATGGCGCTGGTTACCTCTTATTTGGCAATAGGCAGTAATCTGGGTAACAGAATAGTTAATATCAAAGAGTCGCTCAGGCTCCTTAGAGGTATTAACAGAATTCAAGTCGAAGAAATTTCTCCTCTATACGAATCTTTCCCGCAGGGCGGACCCAAAAATCAACTTAACTATTTCAATCTGGCAGTAGCAATTAAGACTACATTGGCTCCATTGGATTTATTGGGTGAGCTTAAAGCTATTGAGTCAAAATTAAAAAGGCGTAATACTGTAAGGTGGGGTTCGCGCACTATTGATTTGGATATTTTATTTTATGGAGACCTAGTCTTTATAAATGAAAAACTTGCCATACCGCATCTCCTGCTGCATAAAAGAGTTTTTGTCTTGAAACCTTTATCCGATATAGCCCCAAAGTTTGAACATCCTCTTTATAAAAAAAGTATTAACGAATTGCTCGAGAATCTAAAAGGCAAAGATAAAATAATTATGCCGTTGGATTATTTTTCCTGGAGGAATTAGCTTAAATAATAATGAAAATAATATCCAGTCCGCGACTGTTGCAGAAAGAGATTATCAGGTTAAAGAAAAAAGGCAAGGTTATCGGTTTTGTCCCTACTATGGGTTATTTCCATGAAGGGCATTTATCTTTGATTCGTAGGGCAAGAGAGGACTGCGATATTGTTGTGGTGAGTATATTTGTAAATCCGCTTCAGTTTGGCCCCAAAGAAGACCTTAAGGGATATCCCAGGAATATAAAAAAGGATATATCTTTATGCAGGAATTATGCCGATATTTTATTCTGCCCAAACGTAAAAGCAATGTATCCGGATGATTTTTTAACTGAGGTAAAAGTAGGCAGATTGGGCGATATTTTATGCGGCGTTTCCCGGCCGGGGCATTTTAAGGGTGTTAGCACCGTCGTGAATAAACTTTTTAACATTGTTTTGCCGGATAAGGCTTATTTTGGCCAGAAGGATGCCCAACAGGCGGCAATAATAAAAAAGATGGCCTGCGATTTAAATATGCCTGTAGAGATTCAAGTTTTGCCTATAGTCAGGGAGTATGATGGCTTGGCAATGAGCTCAAGGAATGTTTATCTATCTTATACTGAGAGAAAAGAGGCAGTTGTTCTATACAAGTCTTTAATTTTGGCAAAAGATTTGATAAAAGATGGCGTTGTTGATTGCGCTAAGGTTATTGCTAGGATGCGCAGTTATATTTTAAAAACAAAAAGCGCTAAGATTGATTATATTCGTATTATTGAGCCAAAGACTCTAGTTGCTATTAAGAAGATAAAGCGGGAAGCGCTGGTTTTGCTGGCTGTTTTTATTGGAAAGACGCGCTTGATAGATAACATATTGATAAAAAGATGAGCAAATCCAGGATTGGTATAGTTGGTTGCGGGGCGATTGGTAAAAGCCTGGCTAAGTTTATCGAAGGGCAATTAAGTTCAAAAGCAAAAATTAGCGCCTTATGCGATTTGGATTATTCAAAGGCTGTTTTATTGAAAAGTCTTTTAAAGAAGTCGAAACCGATGGCCGCAGATTTGGACGAATTGATAAAACACAGCGATTTAGTCATTGAAAGCGCCAGCGGAAAGATTTCATATCAGGTTGCGAAGAAAACACTTTCCCGCAGAAAAAGTATTTTGATTATGAGTATAGGCGGGATTATATCCAAAGCTAAAGAATTGTTTGCCTTGGCCAGGAAAAATAATTGTTTTGTTTATCTGCCGTCAGGGGCGATTTGCGGTATCGACGGGTTAAAGGCTTTGTCTTTAGCAGGCATAGAAAAGGTCACGCTTACTACACGTAAACCCCCAAAGGCCTTAAAAGGCGCAGGATATATTGTAAAAAATAAGATAGATTTGGATAGGATAAATAAAGAAACAGTTATTTTTGAAGGGAACGCATTGGACGCGGTGCGGGATTTTCCTCAGAATATAAATGTGGCGGCTTTATTGAGCATAGCCGGGATTGGGGCAAAAAGCACCAAAGTTAAAATAGTTACTTCTCCTGAATATAAAGACAATTCGCATGAAATAGAGATTATATCCAAGGCCGGCACTATTAAAACGGTATCCAGGAATGTTCCTTTTGAAGAAAATCCCAAGACAAGTTATTTGGCTGCTTTATCGGCGATGGCTGTTTTGAGAAGTATTTTTGATTCGGCGAAAATAGGCAATTAGGTCTTTTAAAATCTAATTGAAGGGAGGTGAACAAAACATGGCACAGCTAGTTGCGAAGGTCGGCATTAAGAGAAAAGATGGTTTTTTATACTTCATCGATAAGAAGGGCGATATCTCTTGTGCTAAGATGGCTCGCGGCAAAAAGAAAGGCGGCAAGCCGCAGAAAGTGGCAAAGGTAGGGGTAAGCAAGAAAAAAGGTTATCTCTATTTTGTCGACAAGAAAGGTAATGTCTCTTGCGCAAAAATGGTAAGAGGCGGGAAGAAGAAAAAGAAAAGATAAGAGGTTTCATATATATAGAGCTCTGTCTTTTTATCAGGCAGGGCTCTATATATGGATACAAAGAGATATGGAAGAAAAAGACAATATTGAAGTTTCTGTGGTAATGCCTTGCCTGGACGAAGAAAAGTCTGTAGGTATTTGTGTAAGACAGGCCAAGGAAGCGCTGGAAAAGATGGGCATTGCCGGAGAAATTATAGTTGTAGACAATAATTCGGCTGATAATTCCGCGGCAGTAGCCCAAAAGGAAGGCGCCAGAGTTGTTTTTGAGCCGGATAGAGGCTATGGCAGCGCTTATTTAAAAGGTTTCTCTGAGGCTAAAGGCCGGATGATTATTATGGGCGATGCTGATAATTCCTATGATTTTTCTCAAATAGGAGAGTTTGTCATGCCCTTGAAGAAAGAGGGGTATGATTTTGTGATTGGTTCCCGATTCAAAGGCAATATTAAGAAAGGCGCAATGCCTTGGGCAAACAGGTATATCGGCAATCCAATTCTTTCTGCGATATTGCGAATTTTCTTTAGAACGGATATTTCTGATGTGCATTGCGGCATAAGGGCATTTACAAAAAAAGCATACGAAAATATGGAACTGCATTCATTGGGAATGGAGTTTGCGTCTGAGATGGTTATCGCTGCAGTAAGGGAAAATTTGAAGATAAAAGAGATACCAGTTGATTATTCTCAGCGTAAAGGTAAATCCAAGTTGGCGCCCGTCAGGGATGCTTGGCGTCATTTTAGTTTTATGCTTATTTATAGTCCGACGTGGCTTTATCTTATTCCTGGCTTTGTATTGTTTGTTATAGGGATGTTTTTACTTTTTTCCCTTTTATATGGGCCAGTTTCTCTCTTCGGCCATAAATGGGATATACATATTATAGTATTGGCCAGCCTTGTATCGATTTTGGGAGTACAGATTATAATGCTGGGTTTATTCGCCAGAACTTTCGGAGTAATAAGTGGATTATTAAAGGAAGATAAGGTTCTTAATTTCATATGGAAATATTTTAAGTTGGAGAAGGGCATCTTCATCGGCATTGTTTTGTTTTTATTCGGACTTATATTTAATTTTATAATTCTAAGCGAATGGACCATAAAACAATTCGGGCCGCTCGAAAGAGTCAGAGAGGCAGTGTTCGCCGCGACTTTTATAATTATAGGCATTCAGGCTATTTTCTCGTCTTTTTTCTTGCATATGTTAGGGATTAAAACAAAGTAATCCTTATACGCCACCAGCAAATGTTTGATAAAAAACTAATTATCTTCTTAATTTTTATTATTCTAATAATTCTTCTTAGGCTACCCATATTCTTCTTACCTCATTTTAACAATGATGAACTGATCCATCTGTCTTTAGCGATGAAGATGGAAAAATATGGGCAGAATGTTTTTGATGGGCAAAGATATAACTTATTTTAT
>JAQTPJ010000092.1 GCA_028712915.1 Candidatus Omnitrophota bacterium | reverse complement strand
TGCTAACTATCAGCGTCAACTTAATGCCGCGCTCTGGCCGGCAAGATAACCGGTGGAGAACGCTGCCTGCAGGTTAAAACCTCCTGTATCCGCATCCACGTCTATCATTTCGCCTGCGAAATATAAACCCTTAATAATACGCGACTCCATTGTCCGGGGATTTATATCTTTTAAAGAAACTCCGCCTCTGGTAACCATAGCCTTTTCTATGGGCAGCGGACCTGAAATATCCATGCGCAAGCCTTTCAGCAAAGAAACTATCTCTTGCCGCTCTGGCTGCGGGACCTGACTGACTTTCTTATCCGGAGAAATTTTTGCCATGTCCATAAATACCTCTATTAATCGCTTGGGCAGAAAATTCTTAAGCAGGTTTTTAATGGCCTTTTTGGGGCTAGCTTCAAACTCGCGTAAAATTCGTTTATTAAGCTGTTCCTTGGATAAGGCGGGTTTTAAATCTATCTCTACATAAACACCTCTGCCGCCTGCCAGCCAATCTATAATTTTACCGCTTAATGATAAAACTAAAGGCCCGGAAATGCCGGAATCCGTAAACAACAACTCTCCGATATCTGATACAATTTCTTTCTTGCCGTCGCTGAATATAAGGCGGACATTTTTCAGCGTTAAGCCTTCCAATAAGCGAGGGTACTTTTGGCTAATCTTTAAAGGCACAAGCCCTGGCCGTGGCTCAATTATGGCATGGCCTAATCTTTTAGCTATCTCCATTCCATAGCCGTCAGAACCGGTGAAACTATAGGATAGACCACCCGTGCATAAAATAATCCTATCCGCCGGTATTATGCTGGAATTATTTAAACTAACGGATTTCACCCGGGAATCTTCAATAAGAATGTCCTCAAGAAGAGATTTGTATATAATCGTTACGTTATTTTTATCCAGCTCTTTGCCTAATATATCGATGATGCTATTTGACCTGTCCGTAACAGGAAAAACGCGCAGCTGCCTCTCTGTTTTAAAATGCAGCCCTCTTGCCCGGAAAAAACCTGTTAGATCATCATTGAAGAAACTCTTAAAGGCATCTCTTAAAAATT
This sequence comes from Candidatus Omnitrophota bacterium, assembly GCA_028712915.1. GTDB lineage: Bacteria > Omnitrophota > Gorgyraeia > Velamenicoccales > JABMQK01 > JAQTPJ01. The sequence goes on along the minus strand of JAQTPJ010000092.1, from coordinate 3,777 downwards.
GGCCATTTTTAGAAAACCTTTCCAAAAATGAATTTAAATCGCAGGCATTTGTAATATTACAACGGCCCTTCCCGGTCAAGAGAAGCTTTTTGCCTAAGCTCGAATTTCTATCTATTAAAATTACTTCTTGCTTAAGCTCGGCTGCCCGTATAGCGGCCATCATACCTGCGGGGCCGCCACCTACCACAACTATACGTTTTGTAAGCACTTTTCGCTGTATAAAATCCTACTGCGCCATATCTGGGCTGGGCATTTTTTCCTTCATCATCTTATAATCCATATCGCCTTTCATCATGGGATAACCCATACCGCCCTTCATCATTTTATGCATTGGTTTCTTTCCCATTGGGCAACGGCCTGTCAATTGCGGACAAATCCCTGCACAAAGAACCAATGCTGCGCAAACCCATAACAAAATAACTACAACTTTCCCAAAAATCTTAAGTTTTCCCGCTTCCAGCTTACGAATTACGAATAAAACAAAGAAGCTAAAGGTCAAAAGCACAGTAGCCGGGACCACCACTAATGCACCTAAAGACTGAACCACGTTATACATATACACCTCCTTGTTAAAATGAGCGTAGTGACTTATATTCACTTCATTTTATAAGTTGCGTCCTCTTTTGATAAAAACTCGTCCACGTAAGAAAGGATCTCTTTTGGCTCTATCGCTTTTAAACAGGCATACCCTTTTTTACAATCATGGGCCAGGCAAACCTCGCATCCCACGTTTTTATGCACAAATACACTGTTTATATTTGAATGGGCCCATCTCTTTGGGCTTAACCCTGGCTGGTTACGGCCGAATATAGAAATAACAGGCCTGCCTAAAGCTACTGCTATATGCACTGGCCCGGAATCATTAGATATAAGCAGGTCGCTGCGTTTTATCATGCTTGCCAGCTGAGAAATACTAGTCCTGCCGGTCATATTGATTATATTTTCACTTTCCTTTATATTTTCATCTTTTATAATTCCTACGTAAATAATTTTAGCCTTATAAATATCGATAATATCTTCTACTAAACGGTTATAATAATCCTGAGGCCATAACCTCGACGGACAACTTGCCTGGGCATGAATCAGTACGATTCTATTGCCCTCCGTATTATGCTCTTTTAAGAAAAACTCTGCCCATTCTTCGGCCTCTCTATACACAGGCATAAACATGTTCCTGTCAAAACCAGCGACTCCCAACTCTCTCAGGAACTCTAAGGCATATTCTGTTTCATGCTTCTGGCCAAGCTGCTTTGTGTGTTTTAGGATGTGCGTATTTAAAAAGCCCCATTTTATATCGTATCCTATGCGTTTTTTTATGGCAGCGAGAAATAAAAGAATGTGAGTCCTTACGGTAGGATGCAAAATTAAAACCAAATCAAAATTCTTCTTCTTTAGTTTCCCGGCAAAACGGAACGAATTAACAATGCCTCTATGTTTTCCCCTTTTATCAAGAAGTATAACCTCGTCTAAATAAGGATTGCCTTTTAATAATTCTTCTAAAGAAGATTTTATCATCATGGCGATGTAAGCGGCGGGAAAATTCTCTCTTAAGTTTTTTATCACGGGTGTGGATAATAAAACATCGCCCAATCTATCCGTACGGCTGATTAAAATCCTCCTGTAATCAGGGATTGGTTTTGGAGTTTCTCCTCTTAAAAGCGCATTGGCATAATCCATTATTAATTGCGGCGAGATATTCCTCATACAGCGCCATTCATTCCTGCAGTTGTCGCCTTCACAGGGCGCGCAAAGAGTATTTTTTCTCGCCACAGCGCAATTTTTAGACCATGGCCCATATTTATTCTCGTCCGTAGGACCGAATATCACCAGCGTAGGCCTATTTAGATAGCTTGAAATATGGGAAATCGCGCTGTCATTACAAATAACTAACTTCGCCTTGCTTAAAACCACGATTGCTTCGGATAAATCAGTTTTTCCTGTCAAATCAACGCAACGGCTGTTTAATTGCCTGTTGACATTCTGATTTATATCGCTGTCATTTTTATCGCCCAACAATACAACTGAATAATGCTTTAACAGCTCATCGCAAATTTTAACAAATCCTTCTTTATGCCAGCGTTTTGCGCGGCTGCGCGCTCCTGCCGAAACGACTATATAATCCGAATCAAGCGAAAGATTATGCTCTTTAAGCAACTTCCCGGCTTTCTCCTTAGCGGCATTATCCAAACATAGGCTTAAGCGCGCGCTTTCTATTTCTTTAACATCTTTTCTATCTTTAAACGCGGCCTTCGTTTTATATAAATGCTTTAACCTTAAATGCCTGATATTGCGGGGAATCTTTATAAAATAAGGGTTCTTATATGCTGCCGAAGATATCCAGCGAAAAACCGTATCGCGTAAATCTATGATTACATCAAATTTCTCTTTTCTGAGGCGGTTAAATAAAACGATTTTCTTGCTCAAGGGCGCGTGTTTATCATAGGAGATATTTTCTTTAATGCGAGAGTCCGAAGTGAATAGAACTGAAGCGCCTGGCCCGCTCAATACGGTAAATTCCGCCTCTTTAAACCTGTCTTTTAAATAATCTAGGCTCGGCAAAGTCAATACCACGTCGCCTATATTAGACAAGGTAATAAAAATAACCTTCTTTACTTTGCTGTCTTGTCTGCGGTTAACCATTTGTTCTCCTGGATAGCCCTTATTACTTCAATAGGGCTAATTTTTTTCATGCAGATATTATCCGGGCAATTCTGCTTGTAGCAAGGTATGGCGCAGTCTACTTTCTTCTGCAATAGAACAACATTATCTCTTATCAATGGCCCTGTTATTTCTTTAGAGGTAGGTCCGAATAAAGCGACTATCGGCCTGTTCAAAGCTACGGCGATATGCAAAGGCCCTGAATCGGCGGAAATTATCGTATTTGCCCGAATAAAAAGCGCGCCCAATTGTTTAATTGTAGTCTGGCCGGCAAGGTTGACTGCCTTATTCTTCATTGATTTTAAAATCTCTTCCATAAGCGCTCTTTCCTCTTTGGCTCCGGAAAAAATAACTTTTGCCTGGAACCTATTAATCAACTCATCCGCTAATTCGACAAAATTCTCTTTTGGCCAGCGTTTCAACGACCAATTACCAGCTGTGTGAATCACTACCAGTTTATTACCACTGTCAAAACCCGCCTGTTTTAACAAGCTGTCTATATAAACCACATCTTTATCCCTTATGATAAAATCACTGTGCAGCATTCTCGCATCCGTGGGGATATTCCTGGTCACCAGATAATAGTAATAAGCCGCCCGATGCACCCTTCTGGGAACTTTTACGCTATCGGTAAGTAATAATCTCCTTTTGGCGGTATAGTAGCCGACACGGCTCTTTATGCCGCTCAACAAACAAATCAAGGTACGCGTAAAGGAACGATGGAATAAATACGCTATATCGAATTGTCCTGATTTCAACTGGCGTATAAGTTTTAATTTTCCGAATATCCCCCGATGTTCGCCTTCTTCATCCAAGACGATGATTTCGTTTATATATGGGTTATCTGCCAAAACATCCCTGCAGCGCTTATGCAGCAGGACTCCTATGTACGAGCCGGGATATTTATTTTTCAAGGCGCGGATAGCCGCGGTGGAGAATAAAACATCCCCCAGCCAATTTACTTCTACGACAAGGATTCTTTTAGTAATCATTTTTTTTCTGCTTTAAATAATCATTATTTTTACGTAACTCTAAGAGATATTTATAAAGGCCTGATGTCTCAAACCAAAATACAAAATAATTATTTGAACTTTCGGAGATTCTCACTCTTTTAATGGC